>CAMWJT010000318.1 GCA_947174625.1 uncultured Ruminococcus sp. | reverse complement strand
TTTAATGGGAGGTCTTTGGTAATGGCAATTGAAATACTCAAAAATCAGAAATTCGATCAGGAAAGAGCACTGTACAACAGTCATGGAATCATCCTTGAAAACTGTGCATTTGACGGCGATGCGGACGGTGAAAGCGCTCTGAAAGAAAGCAGTGAAATCCAGGTATACAACACGTTCTGCAATCTTCGCTATCCGTTCTGGCATGACCATGATCTTTTGATTGCAGATTCTGAAATGACAGAACTCTGCCGGGCGGCTCTCTGGTATTCCGATCTGATCAGAATTAAAAATACAAAAATGCACGGAATCAAGGCGCTCCGGGAATGTTCAGATGTCATCATTGAAACCAGTGATATTTTGTCCCCTGAATTCGGGTGGTCTGTCAATGGCATCACTATGAAAGACAGCAGTGCAGAAAGTGAATATTTCATGATGAGAAGTCAGAATCTGCAATTTGAAAACGTCCGGTTCAAAGGCAAATATTCATTTCAGTATATCGAAAATGCAATTTTTGAAAACTGCCAGTTTGATACAAAAGATGCGTTCTGGCACGGAAAAAATATCACTGTCCGCAACAGTATCATCAAAGGTGAATACCTGGCATGGTATTCTGAAAATTTAACACTGGAAAATTGCAGGATCTCCGGGACGCAACCATTCTGCTACTGCCGGAATCTGAAACTTCTCCATTGTGAGTTGCTGGATGCAGATTTGTGTTTTGAAAAATCCAGTGTGGATGCAGACATCACAACGTCGGTTGTCAGCATTAAAAATCCTGCAAGCGGTGTGATCCGTGTGCCGTCTGTTGGTGAAATTATCCGGGATGATGCCGATTCCAGAGCCGAAATTATTCTGGATTCTTCCAGTTTATAATTAATTTATGCAGTTATTTTATCTGAAAAATTTAAAAAATAAGCCCCGTCTGCAAATGCTGTCTGTTGTACTTGCATTAGCATTCCCGACTATGATGGAACAGCTCCTTCAGACGGCTGTCCAGTACATCGACACGGCAATGGTCGGTTCGCTCGGCACACAGGCAACGGCGGCAGTGGGTGCAACAACTACAGTCAACTGGCTGATCGGGAGTACAGTCTCTGCACTCGGTGTCGGATTTCTGGCATATATTTCACAGGCATCCGGCGCAGGCGAAAAGGAAAATGCCCGGAAAGCCGTCGGGCAAGCGGTGATGATTGTCCTCACAGTCGGGATTTTTTTCACCATCCTGACAGTCTCTCTCAGCAATGCCGTCCCGGTCTGGATGCAGGTAGATGAGAACATCCAGGAGCTGTCGGCAAGTTATTTCCGGATTCTCTATCTTCCCATGCTGTTCCGGACGGCTAACATTGTATTCGGGACAATTCTCCGTGCCGCCGGAGATACAAAAACACCCATGCGTGTCAGTGCGGCAATGAATCTGCTCAATACAGCACTGAATTTTCTGTTGATCTATCCAACAAGACAGATTACAATCCCGATAATCCCGATTATTCCGGAATCCATGCAAGAAATTTCACTCACGATTGTCGGTGCAGGACTGGGCATTCAGGGTGCAGCGACGGCAAGTGCGATTGCCTATACATTCGGTGGGATTGCCATGACTGTGATGTTATGGCGGCATCCGGAAATTTCTCCAAGGGGACAGAGCATCCGTCCGGATCTGACCGTCCTAAAACCTTGTCTGCAAGTGGCATTTCCGAACATGCTCCAGAGATTCGCCACGTCCCTGGGTTATGTTGCCTTTGCAGCGATGATCAATTCTCTGGGAGAAACGGCAACAGCGGCACATACCATTGCGAACACGGTAGAATCCGCATTTTATATCCCTGGTTATGGGATGCAGACTGCCGCCGCAACGCTTTCCGGGAATGCCTGGGGTGCAAGAGATCAGAAACAGCTTCAGAAATTAGCCAGAACGATTCTACCTTTGGAAATGATACTGATGATTGGTTCTGGCGGTCTGTTATTTTTATTTGCGCCGGAACTGATGCGGATTTTCTCGGAAGATACACAAGTGATCTCTCTGGGGACGACAGTTCTAAGAATGGTTGCCATCTCAGAGCCATTCTATGGTGTACCGATCGTGATAGAAGGCATGATGCAGGGACTTGGCAGGACAGTTGCACCATTTGTGTATAACGTCCTGGGGATGTGGTGCATTCGGATTGTAGGGACGTTTGTATGCACGCAGATTCTGGATTACGGCTTAATTTCAGCGTGGGCATGTATGATTGCCCATAATCTGCTGTTATTTATTCTGTTCACGGGGCATTATGCAAGCGGCAGATGGAAACCGGCAGAAGATCCGGTATAATTTCAAAAATCCTGAGAAAATCACTTGACAAACCTGATAAATTATGCTATAATTATGATATAAGCACCTGTGGTGGAATGGCAGACACGGCAGTTTTAGGTACTGTTTCTGAGAAGAGTGCAGGTTCAAGTCCTGTCAGGTGCATATATTATAATATAATTTAAAAAATTCTGAGAAAGACCGCCTGCCGGTC
>CAMWJT010000317.1 GCA_947174625.1 uncultured Ruminococcus sp. | reverse complement strand
CTGTAGCAGTATCCGTTAATTGCTCGGCTGTCTGATTCCATTTTGCAATCATGTCTGCCGTCAGAGTGTTCAGAATTTCGGAATTTTCATGTAGATGCGCTTTAGAAGCGGCAAGATTCCATGTATCAATGTCATTGATGCTCAACGAATTTAGTGTTGTAAAATTGACATGCGTGTGCGCCATCTGGGTCAGATTTGCAGTCAGAGAATCCACATAATGGATCGTAGCGTAATCTGTCAAATCTATGCCGTCAAGCGTTCCATCCTGTCCGTTATGCAATGTGACAGTGTGGACGCCTACTGCATCCGTGATGGTAATAATTGCACCGTCGGCGGTCTGTTCCGTGATGACAACGGGACTGAATCCGTCAATGCCATCAATGCCATTGCTTCCGTCTTTGCCATTTTCACCAGGTTCCCCCTTTTCTCCGGGGATTCCCTGGATGCCTTGCTGTCCGGGTTCTCCGGGATCGCCTTTCTCTCCGGGATCACCCTTTTCCCCTTTTTCTCCAGGGATGCCTTGAATCCCCTGCGCTCCCGCTTCGCCTTTTTCGCCCTGCAAGCCACGCTCGCCGGGGTCGCCTTTGTCTCCCTTTGCACCCGGCTGTCCGGGTGCGCCGTCTGAGCCGTCTACACCGTCTCTGCCGGGCGTTCCGGGTTCCCCCTGTAAACTTGCCAGCCAATCGCTCACAGAGCCTGTAAAGCCGTTCTGGACGGCGATTTCATAGGCTGACAATCCGTCTTTGCCATTCGTTCCGGGTGCATTACCGGGAACAGATGCAATTTTCTGATCAATTTCAGCGAGTAACTGCTGATATAAATCGGGATCAGGCGGAATTGCTATTTCAGAATCCTGTGTGAATCCGGATGGACGGATGTGCAGGATCACCGGAATTGTAGTCGCACGGAGAGCGTCGGTATTGTCCGGAAGATAGCCGAATACACTCATCCGACACTTGCCGGGGATGAGTGTAGATGGCAATTTGCAGGCAAGTCCGTCCGTTCCTAATACAGCATGACAAGTTTTGTCATGCTGTGTGAATTGCACTACTTTGTGGAGTGGATTCCAGTTTTCATCAAAAATGAATTGCAGTGTGACAAACTGGATCTGTCCATCTGCAATGGGCTCACACTCCAGGACATCTATTTTCTGATTTTTTACAAAAAATTTCAACATATCAGATCCCCTTGTCTTTCTTGAATTTCATCCAGCCAATGGCGGTATTCTGGTATAACCCGACGCCGAGGGCGGTTGAAAATTCCGAAATTAATGATGCGTCTTCTGCGTTAATCACACCGTCTCCGTTCAGATCCGCTAATGTTTCCTGTTCTTCCGTCAGTCCGCTGTCGCCGCCTGAGCCGCCTTGTGCAGATGCGGCAAGTATCATGCTGACATCGGACGCACTCACTCTGCCATCACCGTCTAAATCCGGATAACCAGCAACTTTGTTCAATTCTTCCGGTTCCAGAACAGATTCTAGAATTTCAGTAATAACATCCGTTCTGGATGTTACGTCATGCAGATCCTGTGTGCAGGATTCCAGTACATTTTCAGCAGTTTCAAGTCTCTGGTCGGTTTCCTGTTTGTAATCTTCAAGGGATTGTGAGCAGGATTCCAGCATATTTTCTGCATTGTCAAGTCTTTGCGTGATTTCCTGTTGGTAGGATTCCAACGCAGTTTCTAATTGATTTACCATATTTTTCAGGTCTGCAAGTTCTGTCTGGATTTCTGCCAGTTCTGATGCAGACTGTTCATAGCTTTGCTGTAACAGATACAGACATTCCGCAATGGATGCACGGACTTCCCGTCCGTAAACAGCCGTCTGGATCTGCGCAATATCTTCCGGAATGGATCCCGCTGCTGTTTGCAGGATTTCGGGATGTAATTCAAATTCAGCCATATTCTGTGCCTTTCTTGTATAATTCTGGTTTATGTCCGGAACGTTAAGACAGCATCACGGGCTAATCTGCGGTTGATCATTGGCGTGAGCGTTTCGCCCATTTTCTGCCCATCCAGTTCAACCGTCGTCCGCATTTCCGTATTCCCCATAGCCGTTGCGATTGCATCGGCGAGAGACGTATAATCAATAAAAATTGCCATATCTGCTGTATTCCGTGCCGCTGTTCTGGCATACTGTTCTGAAATATCATGCGGAATCACCTGTGAACCGTCTGGCAAATTAACTAATTCACCCCGGTTATTTTCGTTAATAATGGCATAACCGCCACCGAAATTATCTACACCGTGTGCAAATTGTGGAATTTCCGGCATGTCTGGCATATCTGGAATTTCCGGTGTATCTGGTATATCCGACATATCCGGCATTTCTGGTATATCTGGTGTGTCTGGCATGTCCAGCATGTCTGGTATAGCCATAAGCGTTGTATAATCAATGATAAATGTCATATTTGTTGCATTCTGTGCGGCTGTTTTGGCATAACGTTCCGAAATATCATGTGGAATCACCTGTGACCCGTCCGGCAAGTTGACAATTTCGCCCTTGTTATTT
>CAMWJT010000316.1 GCA_947174625.1 uncultured Ruminococcus sp. | reverse complement strand
AATTGCTCTATTTATATTTAATATTTAATATTTATTATTTTATCTTTTTAATTGCATGATTGCTGATTTCATGTCATCTTGCCGAAACAGGTAACTGCCCGATACAAGAATATCAGCTCCGGCTTGCAATGCTTCCGGTGCTGTCCCGGCATCAATTCCACCGTCTACTTCAATCCGGACATTCCGGAGATCCCTCTCTTGTAGCATATTTTTAATAGCCCGGATTTTTTCCGTCATGTCATGCAGATAACTCTGACCGCCAAAGCCGGGTTCTACCGTCATGATAAGAATCACGTCCACCAGATCCAGAAACGGCAGAAGTGCCTTTGCCGGTGTACCGGGCTTGACTGAAATTCCGACTTTACAATGCTGTTTCCGGATTTCTGCAATCACCTGAAACGGATCGTCCGCACTCTCCAGATGAAATGTAATCAGATCCGCTCCGGCACTGGCAAAATTCTCAATATACTGCAACGGATTCCGGATCATCAGATGTACATCCAGAAACAGATCTGTTTGCTTGGAGACGGCTTGCAGGACGGGCAGACCAAACGAAATGTTCGGGACAAATTGACCGTCCATCACGTCAAAATGTAACTGGTCTGCGTCCGCCTGTTTTAATTTTTCCAATTCATCCTGCAAATGCAAAAGATCTGCACTGAGAATAGACACGGAAATTTCTGTGTTCCGCATGTCAGTTTTGTCGACTACTTCATTCCTAATCATAAATCAGACTACCTCCGGCATATTAGATTTTTTAAATTTCTCTATACTATATATTATACCGGAAAAAATTGTTTCCGTCAATACAGGACAGATAATTTTTTTAATAAAAAAATAATTTCTTCTTGCAGAATCAAAATTCACTGCAAGAAGAAATTATCAGATTATCAAATTCAGGATTTTAAATTATCATTTAATTCGGCGAATCCTGTAACGCATCATAACCGTGTTCGTTTGTCCGGACTTTCACAACGTCTTCTACATCATAGATAAAGATCTTGCCGTCGCCGATATTGCCGGTATACAATGCTTTTCTTGTTGCTTCGAGTGCTTTTTCCACAGGAACGGCTGTAATCACGGCTTCTACTTTGACTTTAGAATGCAGTGACGGCAATTCCTGCTTGATGCCTCTGTAATATGCTGTATGTCCCATTTGTGTACCATAACCGAGTACATGCGTTACGGTAATGCCGTTGATGCCGACATCCGCAAGACTTGCCTGTAATTCTTCCAGCTTGCCGGGACGGCATACAATGGAGAGTTTTGTCAGTTTTGCATCAGATTTACTCTGATCTTTTGCAGATCTTGCATCAATCACAACAGGATCTGCATTTTTTTCAATTGCCGGAGCTGTGCTCAATCTGTCTACATCAGAACCGAATACGTTCCGCATTTCCCCAGTATCGACAGCATGTCTTGTTGCCTGGCGGTTTACCTGGAGCATTGTATCAGCGGACGGTGCAAAGTCTGCATAAGAACTGGATAAACCATGCTCTGTCAGATCCAGACCGATGATTTCTTCTTCGGCAGTGGCACGCAGTCCAAGTGTTTTCTTGATGATAAAAAACGTCAGGGAGATGGTAACAGCCGTCCAGATACCGACTGTCAGGATAGCAAGGCATTGTAAGCCTAACTGATGGAATCCACCGCCATAGAATAAGCCCGTTACAGAATCATTGCCGGGAACAGAAGTCGTTGCGAACAGACCGACTGCGAATGTTCCCCAGATGCCGTTGCACATGTGGACGGCAACTGCGCCGACCGGGTCATCAATATGCAGTACATGATCTAAAAGCCATACACCGAAAACAACCAGTAAGCCGGATACAATACCGATCATTGTTGCGCCGAGCGCATCTACAGCATCACAGCCTGCCGTGACACCGACCAGACCTGCAAGAGACGCATTCAGACACATGGAAACATCCGGTTTGCCGTATTTCACCCAGGTGAAAATCATACATGTAAACGTTGCAATTGCTGGTGCAATGGTGGTTGCTACGAAAATGCTTGCAAGCTGTCCGCCGGATGTTGCCGCCGCACCGTTGAATCCATACCAGCCGAACCAGAGAATGAAACAGCCCAGTGCGCCGATTGTCAGGTTATGTCCGGGGATAGCATTGACTTTGATGACTTTGCCGTCTTTGTCTCTTTTGAATTTGCCGATTCTTGCACCTTCCATGGCTGCGCCGATCAATGCAGAGATTCCGCCGACCATGTGAATTGCGCATGAACCTGCAAAATCATGAAATCCTAACTGTGACAGCCAACCGCCACCCCAGATCCAGTGTGCTTCAATGGGATAGATAATCCCGGAAATAACAGCAGAGTAAACGCAGTAAGATAAAAATTTTGTTCTTTCTGCCATTGCACCAGATACAATCGTTGCTGTTGTCGCACAGAACACCAGATTAAATACAAAATTCGACCAGTCAAAATTGGCATAATCCGTAAAAATGTTCAGATTCGGCAGACCGATCAAACCGCCGAGCGCATCTTCTCCAAGAAAT
>CAMWJT010000315.1 GCA_947174625.1 uncultured Ruminococcus sp. | reverse complement strand
TCTAAAGATTCTACAGACGATTTCGCAACTGAGACAACAGTGAAGTCTACAGAGTCTAAAGATTCTACGGACGATTCCGCAACGGAGACAACAACAAATTCTACAGAAGATTCCACACCTGAGGAAACAGAAAAAGCAGAACCCAGACATCCGTATACGATTCCCAAAGGCTCTCTTGTATTTACTGGTTCTTACAAGGGCAATCCGGCTTATAATGTCGTGATCTTATACGACGAAAAAGGCAAGATTGTAGGCGGTCTTAATGAAGAAGGCAGTATTCTGGCTGACCAGATTATTCTGGCGGATGTTCCCGAAGAAGGCGACATTGCAAATGTTTCAAGCGGTACATGGATTTACTGGATTGAACCGGAATACCTGGAAAATATGGATTTACCTGAAAAAGTGCGTGTTGAACTGTACAGAGTGAACGACGCATTGACCAATGAAGGTCAGCGGTTAGTCAGTGACTCCCTGTTTGAAACATTGCCAACAAAAGACATCAGCAAACTTCCAACAATTACATTTGGCAGTGGAGAAGATTCTGACAATGCGGATGATGCGGATAATGTAGTTCATCCAGTCGTACAGGATCAAGATCAGGATCAGGAGCAGGCAAAAGCAACTGACAATACCAGTGAGAATGTGGCAGATACAACATCTGCCGGTGACGACAAGGATAAAGACAAAGCAAAAAATGATAATACAGATTCTTCCAATCCTTCCAATGACACGACATTAAATAAAGACAAAGATAAGGAAGAAGCAAAAGAAGAAAAATCTTCCACCGATACGGAAGCGTGATGCCAGAAGCATCCTGCAAGAGTCCTGTTCTCAACAACAGGACTCTTTTTTTGCTGGGTTCACACAGGGAGAATCAAAAAAATGCCTAAAAAATAATGAAGATATTGTGCAAAGTACACAAAAATGAAAAATTTAAAAAAAATTTGCAAAAACCCCTTGACAAAATCTGAAAAAAGTGATAATATATAAATAATAAAAATGATACACAGAACCGTGACAGGAAAATCCTTATACGATTTAGATACGATTTGAGTGTGTCATAGTAAAATTTAATATTTGGCAAACTTATTGAAAAATGAGGACGCAAAGCTACAGGGTCTAATCCGGAAACGGGATGACAGCCAGTTGCAGATAATCGAGTTTACATAGTAAATGTCTGATTTCTAATCTTTTCTAATTTTTTTAGATGAATTAGTGAATGATTCAGTTATTTTATTATGTAGATATTCTTAAACGATTATTTTTCGAGAGCAACTGTGTCTTTGTGGAAAAAGATGGCAGTTGTTTTTATTTGCTTCAAAAAAATTTCAAAGAGTTGCCGAAATTCGGAAAGGATGAGCCATGATCAGAAAACAGAGCATCCAATGCAAAGTTGTTTTCCTGCTGGCAGTGTGCATGGTATCCGCTTTCTCAATGACAATTTGTGCAGAGGATACCCTTTCTAATATCGGTGAAAATTCTAAGGGAACAATTGAAACACTTCTTCCGGATGGTGATGCAATGAAATGGAACGCACCAAAGGCGGAAACGAATGATTTAAAACCGATATTCAGGAAAACAGCAGAAGCTACAACATGCAAAGCAAAACATTCGTATACGGTCAAAGGTTAATTATGCGGAAATTTCGCAATCCCATTGAAAGGAGTAAAGTATTATGAAAAAAAGGATTTTAGTAAGCGTATTGATCGCTTTTATGCTGGGGATCGTTCAGCCAGTCGGTACAGTCGTACGTGGTCATAATGATACATCATCTGAGTTGAATGCTGAGCAGGATTCTGAGCCAGGTTCTGAGCAAGATCAGGAAGAAGAGCCTGAACATTCTTCAGATGTTATTAAGATTAACAGAGATGGTCAGGTTATCCTGATGTCTAACCATGCCTATGAACACCAGGTGACTACTTTAGAATTAAGATTAAATCTGAGCGTCAGAGATGCTGTGGAAGCGCAGATTATGAATGCTTCGTTTGAATTCAGTGAGGATCTTGAGGAAGATACTGATGTCAAGGCTGCACAATGTCGTTATGATGCAGATTTAAATCAGCTGACCCTCTATTTATCTGACAAGGAAACAGTTTTTGACGAAAACGGTTGTTTGTATCTGGGTTATATCAGAACCGATATTCCGATTGAAGAGATTGAAATCAGTGTAATGGAAGAAGGCGCTCTGTCCTATGTTTATCAGAATGTAGTAACACCTGTTGCATACAGAGTTGACATAGAGGCGATTCCAGAGGAGACACCACCCGAAGAGATTATTCCGGAAGAGACCGTTCCAGAAGAGACAACAACGACAGAGGAAACAACAACTACAACAGAAACGACTACTTCCACTACAGAAGCAACACCGACAACTACTACGGAAGCCATTCAGCCACGGATTGCGGTTGATGAGACAGAAGCAACGACAACAACTTCTACTACAGCAGCAACTACGACAACTACTACTACGACAGAAGCTACGAGGACAACTCATTCGACTACAGAAGAAACGAAAACA
>CAMWJT010000314.1 GCA_947174625.1 uncultured Ruminococcus sp. | reverse complement strand
CTAAGAAACAACTGACTGTTGTCATGATTTTCATGATGTTTCTGGAAATTTTACGCATATCTCAAAAAAGCCTTTCTGAATTTTAAAAAATAAATTAAATTTTCTTCTTCTCAATCCGGAGTAAAATCAGATTTTCCGTCATCATTCCGGAATTCATGTATACTGCATAGCACATTTCTAATGCGCCGCCCTCGTCCGTCAGATGATTCCGGACGTACCGCCCCCGTACCGTGAATGAAACATTCCCGAATGGTGTTTGATAATCGCAGAAAATTTCCTTTCCCGGACTCACCACAAGACTTGTGCCGAACGTACCGGAACGGATCAGTGTCACTGTATTGTTCGGCATAATCAACAATTCTGAAATACATCCGCCCATTCCGGATTCATCTGCTTCCAGATAGGCAATGCGCCGGACACCCTCGGACATTACTTCATATTCAATCTCGGTGTCAAGGTTAATTTCTGTAGCATCTTCTTCATTACGCTGAATGTTGCGTAATTTCATAATCCAGATATCACGCAAGACGAATTCACTTCCTATCTTAAATTTTTTAAAATTATCAAATTTATTTAAAATTTATTTAAATATGAATACTGCATACCTGACCATGAGCGGCATCCGGCAGAAAATGTTTTGCATTCTCCCGGAAACTCTCTTCGCTGTCGCTGACATAATAAATATTATGTCCCGGCTCTGTCCGGTCTGCGAGAAGTCCACGCTGTGCCAGACAATCCCGTGCAAATTTCGCCGCTTCTTCTCCGGCAGAAATCAACTGCACATCCTCTCCCATAATATCGGCGATAATATCCCGGATAATCGGATAATGGGTACACCCCATAATAAGCGTATCTGCGCCGGCATTCTTGATTGGCAGCAGATATTCTTCTGCGGCTAATCTTGTGATCGGATTGTCCCGGTTGGTATAGCCATATTCTACCAGATGGACTAATAACGGGCATGCCATTGCCGTAACAGTTATTTCCGGATCAATGGCATGGATTGCCTGAACGTAGCCACCGCTCCGGATTGTCGCAGGTGTCCCGATCACGCCAATATGCCGGTTTTTTGTCATCCTGCAAGCCGTCCTTGCTGCCGGATAGACCACACCTGTGAACGGCATTTCCGCTTCTACCGGGGAATCCGTCCCCAGTGCAGAACTGACCGTCCCACAAGCCGCAATGATCATCTTCACAGGATGTTGCCGGAGTACGGCAATATCTTCTTTTGTATACCGCAGAATTGTCTTCCGGCTTCTTGTACCATAGGGAACTCTTGCGGTATCGCCAAAGAAAATAATATTTTCCTGTGGCAGAATCCGGTTGAGTTCCTTGACTGCCGTCAGTCCGCCTAATCCGGAATCAAATACCCCGATTGCATTCTGATTTAAATCTTGATTTGAATTCTGGTTCTTCATGCGCTCACCTCAGCATGTACGCTCAGATCTGACTGCCTGCTCAATTAATTTGTCAATCAGATAAGACGGCTTCATGCCCATGTGTTCCATTAATTTCGGGTACATGCTGATCTGTGTGAATCCGGGCATTGTGTTGATTTCATTCAGGATGATTTCACCATCTTCTTTCAGGAAAAAATCTACACGGGACAGACCCCGGCAACCGATTGCCATGTAGGCTTTTACGGCAATTTCCTGAATTTTCCGGCTCGTTTCTTCGGGAAGTTCCGCCGGAATGGACAATCTGGAATCACTCAGGATATATTTGGCATCAAAATCATAGAATGTATTGCATGCTTCAATCTCACCGACAAACGATGCAAACGGTGCATCATAGCCAAATACAGCCGTTTCCAGTTCTCTGCCGGTAATGCACTCTTCTACAATGACTTTGCTGTCATGTTCGAATGCCTCACGGACAGCATTCAATAATTCTTTAGGATTCTCCGCACGGTTGACCCCGATGGATGACCCCGCATTTGCCGGCTTGACAAATAACGGATAGTGCAATGCCTGTGCAATCTCTGTGCATTTTGTTTCCAGTTCATGCAGTTCTCTTTGACAGATCATGCGCCATTTTGCCGTGTGAATGCCGTTATAATCCAGGATGGTATGCGTCACGGCTTTGTCCATGCAGGCGGCAGATGCCAGCAATCCGCATCCGACATAGGGAATCTTTGCCAGATCAAGAACGCCCTGGACTGTGCCGTCTTCGCCGTTCTTGCCATGCAGGACAGGAAATACAACATCAACTTTCCGGAGCGTTGCCGTTCCGTTGTCGATTGTGATAAAGCCTTTGTGTACGGTATCCGGAGAGAGAATCGCAGAAACACAATCCGGATTCTGTTCCCATTTTCCGGATTCAATGGCAGAAACGTCCCCCGGATAGTACAGCCATCTGCCTTTTTTTGTGATACCCACACAGAGAACTTCATATTTATCCCGTGGGATATTCCGGATCACATGTGTTGCGGATTTGAGTGAAATATCATGTTCACTGGATGCACCGCCGAATAATACAGCAACTTTGATTTTATTAGCCAAAAAAAACACTCCTTTTATTAGGATCTATAT
>CAMWJT010000313.1 GCA_947174625.1 uncultured Ruminococcus sp. | reverse complement strand
TAGTAATAAAGATTGATTTAGAACAGGAGATTTCATCTATGAAAAAAATAAAAGCATTCCTTGCTGCTATCATGATGCTGATAGCAATGCCGGTGAATCTGGTGCAGAATCCGGCAATTGCTTTGGCAGAAGATGTGGCATCTCTCAATGGTACTTATGTGATCCGCAATGTCAACAGCAAAATCTACATGAGTATTGAAGAGAATAATGTCATCCAGAATACGCTTACCAGAGCAGAAAATTCTAATACCTGGCAATTAAAAGAATCCGGTGACTATTATCAGTTTCTGTCTCCGGATGGCAATGCAATTCAGGCAGATGATAAATCCGGCAACATCAGCATTGCCAAGGCATCCGGCAAGGATGACCAGCTGTTCCGTCTGGAGGCAAATACAGACGGCAGTTTCCGGATTGTTAGCAAATCCACCGGAAAAGCCGTGGAGATCATCAATGCAGAGACAAAACCCGGCGCAAATGTCCAGTTATGGGAACTCAATGGGATTAACTGCCAGGACTGGGAACTGATTCCGGTCAGTGTTTTGTCCGGGAATCCGACAGAGACAAAAGTCACAGTTACGGGTACAGATTACATTGCAGGTGATCTCAATAACGACAAAATTGTCAATATTTATGACTGGCTGATCTCCAAGCAAATCCTGCTTTCCGGCAAGGGTACGGCAGAACAGAAACGCAGTGCGAACGTCACAGGTGACGGCAATTTTGCTGTCAAAGATATTATTGCATTGCAAAAATATCTGCATGGCAAGGAAAAATTAGTAAAACAAGACTCAGAACGTCGTTATGCTGCAATTGACGGAGCTTACACCGAGGGCGTTTCTGAAACAACGAATACAGGCTTTACAGAATCGGCTTATTTAAATCTGGATAATAAAGAGAATACAAGTGCAAGCTGGAATATTTCTGCGGATTCTGATGGAATTTATGCTGTCACCGTCCGTTATGCCAATGGCGGAACGGCTGACAGAACGGTTGCCGTGACAATCAGCAATCAGATTCAATCCTGGACACTCCAGGGCAAGACAACTGGTGCATGGACAGACTGGCAGGAAGAGACATTATATCTCCCCTTGCAGTTCGGCTTGAATCAGATTACATTCACATCCCGGACAGCAGACGGCGCACCCAATATTGATTATATTGCAATCCAAAAATCGGATCAGAAAGCAAGTCCGTCCCAGGAAATTGCGCCAATCCAGGGCAAGCCTGCGGATCTCAATGCAAATAATCAATACGGAGTCGGCAGACAAGTCGAAGATCTCAACAGAGGTGTGACGGCTGCCAATACCGGGACTGGTATGCTGATCTCCTGGAGACTGCTTGCAACGGACAGCCCCGACACGCATTTTAAACTTTATCAGAACGGCGAATTTGTAGCAGATATTGCATCCGGTCAGGCAAGCAATTATTATATCGACGGCGGTAAGCCGGAAGATGTCTACACGGTTGATACATTCGTCGGGACAACTATGACAGAATTTGCAAATCTTGCAACAGTATTTGCGACGAAAAATTCCGGTCAGAGTGGTGCATATTTTGATATTCCTACACAGAAGCCGGAGGATCTGACCATGCCGGACGGTACAACCTGCACTTACACGGAGAATGACTGCTCTGTTGCAGATGTAGACGGTGACGGCGAATATGAAATTATTGTCAAATGGGATCCGTCCAATTCGCAGGATAATTCCAAAAACGGCTACACAGGCAATGTTTATCTGGATTGCTATAAACTCAACGGCAAACTGTTATGGCGGATTGATCTGGGCAAGAATATCCGAGCAGGTGCGCATTATACGCAATTCAATGTATTTGATTTTGACGGTGACGGCAAGGCAGAATTAATCTGCAAGACAGCCGACGGTACAGTTGACGGCAAAGGCAAGACTATCGGCGATGCCAAAGCAGATTACAGAAGCGATGCCGGAAGAATCCTCACCGGACCGGAATATATCACGCTCTTTGATGGGGAAACCGGTGCAGCACTGGATACCCAGGATTATGATCCCGGCAGAGGTGACTTCACAGAATGGGGCGACAATTACGGCAACCGTGTGGACAGATTCACCGCATGCGTGGCTTATCTGGACGGCGAACATCCGAGTGCAGTCTTTGGACGTGGTTATTATACCAGAGCCGTAATTGCTTCCTGGGATGTCAAGGATAAGAAGCTTGTCAAACGCTGGACTTGGGACACTGGCTTTGATAAAAATACTGCCGGTTATGGTGATGGCAATCATCACTGCATGGCGGCGGATGTGGACAATGACGGCAAAGATGAAGTTGTGATCGGTTCTGCTGTTGTGGATGATAACGGCAAATTATTGTATACTACAAGCAATGCGCATGGTGATGCACTGCATATTGGTGATTTTGATCCATCCAATCCGGGACTGGAAATTTTCCAGTGTCTCGAAGATGAAACGCATCCGAATGGCAAAAAAATCAATTATGGCATTCTGCTCCGGGATGCTGCAACCGGAAAAGAATTATTCCGGGAAACAGCCGGGGATGA
>CAMWJT010000312.1 GCA_947174625.1 uncultured Ruminococcus sp. | reverse complement strand
GAGTTTTTTATGTATGGCTGAAAAATTTACCATCTCTTTGCAGAAAATTATTGATGAATTCAAATTGGAAGTGATTTATACACCCAAATCCCCGGAAGAAATTCTGATTGATGAAAATGATGTCAACAGACCCGGCTTACAGCTCATGGGATTCTATGAGTATTTCAACCCGGAACGGATTCAGATCATCGGCAAAATGGAATTTGCTTATCTGTCCACGATTGATGAGAAAACTCGGAGGGAACGTCTGGAATTGCTGTTCTCCCAGAAGCTCCCGGCATTGATTATCACCAGGGAATTGCCCTACTTCACGGAAATGCTTGAACTGGCACAGCAATTTGAAATGCCGCTTCTGCGAAGCAAGGAAAGTACGTCTAATTTTATGTCCGGACTGATTGCATTCCTGAATCTGAATCTTGCACCGAGAATCACTCGTCATGGCGTGCTGATTGAAATCTATGGTGAGGGCGTATTCCTGACTGGTGAGAGTGGTGTCGGCAAGAGCGAGACGGCAATTGAATTAGTCAAGCGTGGACACAGACTTGTAGCAGATGATGCCGTAGAAATCCGCAAAGTGTCTAATATCAGTTTAGTGGGCAGTTCTCCGGATAATATCCGGCACTTCCTGGAATTGCGTGGCATCGGGATTATCAATGCAAGACGGCTGTTCGGTATGGGTGCTGTCAAGATGACGGAAAAAATTGATCTTGTCGTAGAAATGGAACTCTGGAATCCGGAAAAGATTTATGACCGGATGGGAATTGACACAGAATTTGCGTCCATTCTGGGTGTGAAAGTTCCCTGTCTGACAATCCCTGTCAAACCCGGCAGAAATCTTGCTGTGATCCTGGAAGTTGCCGCTATGAACAACCGTCAGAAGAAAATGGGCTACAATGCCGCGACTGAGTTATTAGACCGTCTCGGCATGGACATGGAAGGCACGGAATCCGTCAAGGATTATGACGCTTTTTATTAATTATTATTTTTAATTTTATTTTAACAGGGGGCTTTCGTATTGAATTTGATGAATTTAACTAAACTGGAAAATATCTGTCAGGCATATCACATGCAGCTTGCAAAAAATATTTCCCTTGCACAACATACAACGTTCCGGATTGGCGGTAATGCCGCATTCTGGATTGAAATCTGCTCTGCAAAGGGACTTGGTGAAATTTTAAAATTCTGCCACGAAAGTCAGACGGATTATTTCGTGATTGGCAGAGGGAGCAATATTCTGGCATCTGATCAGGGCTATCCCGGATTGATTCTGCATCTCGGAAATGAGTTTTCCGGAATTCAGCAGCAAGATAATTCCCTGATCTGTGAATCCGGTGCTATGCTGACCAATATTGCAAAATTTGCAATGCAACATGCTCTGACTGGCATGGAGGCACTGAGTGGCATCCCCGGTACGATCGGCGGTGCGCTCTTTATGAATGCCGGCGCTTACGGCAGTGAAATGAAAGACATTGTCACGCAATGCCGTTATCTTGACAAATCCGGCATGGAACACACACTTGATGCGCAGGATTTAGATCTTGCCTACCGGCACAGTTTCTTTACGGAACATGATCATACAATCATCACATCTGTGACAATCCGGCTCACACCGGGCAATCCGGAAGAAATTGCCGCACAGACTGCCGATTATGCACAGCGCAGAAAAACGAAACAACCGTTGAATTATCCCAGTGCCGGGAGTACGTTCAAACGTCCGCAAGGCAGTTACGCATCCAAATTAATTGATGATTGCGGTCTGAAAGGCTATTCTGTCGGCGGTGCGCAGATCAGTGAAAAACATGCCGGATTTGTGATCAATACCGGAAACGCATCCTGCCGGAATGTCCTGGCATTGTGTCGTCATGTACAGCAGATTGTTTCCGAAAAAACAGGTTATTTTCTGGAATTAGAACCGGTTTTTCTGGGAATCCGGGAATTGGACGGTGAAATTGCATGCAGTTAGTTATCATCACGGGAATGTCGGGATCCGGAAAATCCACAGCAATGAAAGTCCTGGAAGACATTGGATTTTACTGTATTGACAACCTGCCGCCCCAGTTTATCCCCCGTTTTGTGGATGTCTGCACCAGAACTGACAGTACGCTCAACAAAGTGGCAATTGCGGTGGACATCCGCACAGGTGATATGTTCTCGGAAATTTATGAGATACTCCGGAAACTCCGGGAAGAAATGCCGGATGAATTACGGCTTGTCTTTACGGATGCTTCCGATGAAGTGTTGATCCGACGGTATAAAGAAACCAGAAGACGGCATCCCTTAGCAGAACAATTCCCCATGCTTCCGGATGCGATCCAGGCGGAACGTGAAAAACTCCTGCCCTTGAAAGCAAAATCTGATTATCCGGTAGAAACATCTTATATGAGTACGTCTCAGCTTGGCGAAGAAATCCGGAGCATTTTTCTGGAAAACAAGACGGATTCGCTGTTGATTAAAATCATGTCATTCGGCTATAAATACGGGATTTCCGCAGAATCGGATCTCGTGTTTGATGTCCGGTGTCTGCCGAATCCGTTCTATATCCCCGAACTGAAACAGCACACCGGACTGTAAT
>CAMWJT010000311.1 GCA_947174625.1 uncultured Ruminococcus sp. | reverse complement strand
ACCAATGTACACGGATTTCACGGGACTTGGCAGATTACTGGAACTCCGGAGAGAAAACAACAATCCCGAACAGCGTTGGGGCAAGCTTTCTACACCAGATGGCGCTGGCAATACGATTACATATGATCTGAGTGCAGAATCGACCAATAAATTAATTGCATTCTCTGAAAAATATGACATCCCTGTTGGTGCAATTATTCTGCATGCCATCCGGACAGTGCTGTCAAAATTCAATAATAACGAACATGATATTACCATTCGGAATTTCATCAGCAGAAGATCCACCGTCCTGCATAAGAAATGCGGCGGTGTCAGAATGCACTGTCTGCCGCTGAGAACAATCTTTGATCCGGCAAAGACAACCGTTCTGGAGTCCATGAGAATTATCAAGAAAGAACAGCAAGAACAGTTCTTACATGCGGATTATTCTACCATGAGATATTACTATGAAGAACGTGAGGTTCGTGGTTATGATCCGGATGGGACATATCACAGCGTCAGCTTCACTTATCAGAATGCGAGCATGAAAGCGCTTCTTCCGTATCTGAGAAGCATTCCGTTCAAGAGCAGATGGTACACCAGTGGCAAACAGCCACAGCCGATGTACATTACAGCAATGCACCGTCCCGGCGACGGCGGTCTGACATTCTATTTCGGTTACCAGACAGCCGCAGCAACACCGGAAGAAATTGAATTCCTGTATTATTTCGCAGGGAGAGTGTTATTCCGGAGCATTGAAAATCCGGACAAGACGGTTCAGGAAATTATTGATATGACTTGAAAAATTTTTCAGTCCAGAAAGGGGATCTTTAAACATGTTTGAGAAATTAAAACCGTTCGTGTGTCAGTATGTCGAAGTGGAGGAATCCGAAGTAACACCGGAATCCAGATTTGCGGAAGATCTGGGATTCAATTCCTATGATTTTATTTCCATGCTCGGCGATGCGGAAGATGAATTTGACATTGAAATTGATGAATCCGTTGCAGCATCCACGAAAACACTTGGAGAGCTTGCCAAATACTTTGAGGAGCTTGCCGCATGAGAGACGTGAAAACAATCAAGGATCTTGTCTATCATGCAGACGAACGCTTCGGCGAAGAACCATTCGTCCGGGAAATTGTTCACCGGGAATTGCAGGATACAAGTTACAGAAAATTCCGGCAGGACTGCGACAGTCTGGCTTGCTGGATTCAGGAAAAATTTCCAGGTCAGGAAAGAACACATCTTGCAGTGATCGGCTCAACGGGTTATGCCTATCTGACGGCATGGTTCGGGATTCAGTGTGCCAATCAGGTGACTGTGCCGCTGGATGTGTCCAACAATGCAGAACGGATTGCGGACGAAATTGTAAGATCTGACAGTGAAGCGGTGTTCCTGGATGATCGTCACATAGCGGATCTGGAAGTGTTCCGGAAACTCTGCCCGAATGTGAAGTATTATATCCATCTGCATCAGAGTCCCGATCCGGATCAGTATCCGGGTGTGTTGTTCCTGGGGGATATTCTCAAAGAGTATGCCGGGAAATCCCCGGAGGGTATGCCGGAAGAAAAAGACCTGGCGGCGATTTTGTTCACATCCGGTACAACCGGACAGAGCAAGGGTGTTATGCTCAGTCATGAAAATCTGATTGATAATACAACCTGTGAAGAAGATCTGGGATTTCATGGCAACAAGAGATTCTCTGTATTGCCGGTACATCATGTCTATTGCTTCACCTGTGATATTTTGTGCAGTCTCTGGTTTGGCAGAACGCTGTGCGTGAACGATTCCTTGATGCATATTATTAAAAATCTGAAAAAATTCCGTCCGACAGATGCTACGTTTGTGCCGATGATTTCGGCTTCTGTCCTGGCACGGATGCAGCAGATGGCAGAAAAAAATCCGGACAAGCTTGCCATCGGCAAGGAAGTGTTCGGTGAAGAATTTGATATTCTCTATTCCGGCGGTGCGTATCTCAGTCCGGAAATTATTGAGGGCTACAAAGAATTCGGCATTGAAATTGCACAGGGCTATGGCATGACGGAATGTTCTCCGAGAATCTGTTCCGGCGTGAAAAATTGCGAATATCCGGATTCTGTCGGCAGGATTGTCCGGGGCTGTGAAGTGAAAATTTCCGAAGAAGGCGAAGTCTGGGTCAAGAGTAAGTCCGTCATGATGGGATATTATCACAATCCGGAAGAAACGGCAAAGACACTCACGGAAGACGGATGGCTGAAAACCGGTGATCTTGGTTATCAGAAAGATGGTTATTTATATCTGACCGGCAGAAAGAAGAATCTGATTATTTTATCTAACGGCGAGAATGTTTCACCGGAAGAACTTGAGAATCAGTTTGTGTGCTTTACACCGGTAAAAGAAATTGTTATCTATGAAGAAAATCAGCAGATTGTCGCTGAAGTTTTCCCGAATCCGGATTATGAATCTGAAAATATCCGGGAAGAGATCCAGGCGAAAATTGATGCAGTCAATGCGACGTTCCCGCCTGCAAAGCGAATTGTGAAGCTGGTACTTCGTGACACGGAATTTCCAAAGACGGCATCCAAAAAAATCATCCGTGCCGCAATTCATAGTAT
>CAMWJT010000310.1 GCA_947174625.1 uncultured Ruminococcus sp. | reverse complement strand
TTAAAAATATTTTTCTCAAACTACTTGCCATTTCCGGAAGAAAATGCTATAATATCTAATAGTATCATTATTTTATTATTTCTCTATAATTTAAAATATTGAAAAATCTATCTTGAAAAGAAAGGAACATTCTGAATGATCGCTAAATTTTTCGGCAATCCCTGGACAAAACGTGTGGTCTCCCTGCTCAGTCCGTTTTACTGCGCTGTTGTTGTCTTTTTTGCTTATCTGTCTGTATTTTATACGCTAGATTTGCAGGAAACCGGCACCGCCTGCATGATGACCACTGGCGCATGCGTCGTAGCACTGACAACCATGCTTTACACAAGAAAACAGCTCCTGACGAAAATCACAAGCCTGATCATCCTGCCAGTTCTGGTGCTCCCTGTGATGATCTATTTTGGACAGTGGGAAATCCTTGCACCGCTCGCCGTGATGGCACTGATTATTTTCTTCCTGTCCGGTCTGGGAGAAACTGCAAAAACCATCTGGGGAACGATCTTTCTGCTGATTTATCTGGTTGGCTCTCTGGTGTATTTCCTTGTCACTTCCATGTTTGCCCCGGCAACAGTCACCGCAACCGTGGAAAGCGGTGTTTCTCCCTCCGGATTGTATCGTTATGAAGTCACCAACACAACGGACAGCTCTAACGGAAGCACAAAAGTTTCCGTGGAAAGCAACACGCTTGACAAAATTTATTTTGATATGTTTCAGTTCCGGATCAGAGGACTTTCTCACGATGTCATGATTGAACGTCCGTTACAGGAAACTTGTGAAGTGAAATGGGAAACAGAAACCCGTCAGGACATCACACAACAACTCAGCGAAATTTCCGCAGAGATTGAAGTCACTCTCAGCGACAAGCAAATGGAGCTTCTCGGACGTGATGCCTACGGTGTAACGTTCAATAACGGACAGACCATGCAAATGACACCCGAAGACTATCACAAGACAGTCATTGCACTCGGTGAACAGGAACGGCAGATTCTTGAAACAGATCAGGAACAGCTTCAGTTGGATGCTCTGGATGAAAAATCTATGGAAAAACTGGGCATCCAGGTAGAAAATTTCAAGACCGTCCTGTTGTCGTCCCTGACAGATCAGGAACTGGAACAGCTTGGCATCCCGGATGAGGGCGATGTGATGTATTATAACGGCAAAGTTGTCTTCCGGTATTATATTGCGATTCTGGAAGAATATTTTGATTTGTCCAAGCAAGAAATCGGCTTCATGTAATTAAATTATAAAATAAAAACTGCTGCAAAATCCCCTGTGCAGCAGTTTTTTCAAAAAATTACCCCTGATTCTGACTAACTTCGGAATCTGTCCCCACAGATCCGAAAATTTATCATGATTATCATGATTTCTATATCATGCTTCTAGTATAACATATTAGCTGTTCAGAATTGATATAACTAAAAATTTTTAATATTATTTTTCAGGAGATTTCTATTATGGAACATCAGAGAATTATTTATATTCTGGAGTATCTGTCCAGTCAGACCAGCGAACAGCATCCGGTCTCACTCCGGGACATCCAGAATTATCTTGCAAATTACGAAGAAATCCGTACACCGTCCATTCTCACAATCCGCCGGGACATTGAACGTTTGCAGACATCCGGCAATGATATTCGGGTGACTGCCGGCAAACACAACACGGCATATTATTATCTTGTCCGGAAAAGTTTCACATTCAATGAAATCCGGTTTATTGTCGATTCCGTGAGCATCAATCAATTTTTGTCAGATCATCAGAAACAGAATTTAATTAAAAAATTCGAAGGTCTGTGTTCCGTGAATGAAGTCCGGCAACTCATCAGCCGGATTGCCTTGACCAATCAGGGCAGGCACTCTATGGATCTGCTTGAAAATCTGGAAAAAGTACATCAAGTGATTTCAGAAAACCGGAAAATTAATTTTGAATACGGCAAATACGACACCCGGAAACAGATTCGTTATTATGATAAAAACCGGGATGTGATTCCCTGCAAAGTGATTTATTTCAATGAAAGATTTTACTTGAAATGTGTGGATGAGATCACCCAGCGCACAAGGACTTACCGGATTGACCGCATGAAAAACATCAAAAAAGGCAATCCGGCAGGCTGTAAACCCGTCCTACCTGAACCGGAAGGCATCGTCCTGGACATGTTCGAGCCGGAACGGTATGAACATGTCAAATTACGGATCAGAAAATTCCTGCTTGATGATATGATGGAACAATTCCGGGAACATATTTCCATCCAGGAAGAACCAGAACGACCGGAATTTGTCATCGTCCGTGTCAAAGTGGGAATCAGCCGGGGATTTTACAGATGGGTCATGAAATACGGCGCAGACATGGAAATTCTCTCACCGGAATCTGTCCGGGAGGATTTTATCAGCAAAATCCAAGAATTAACAGAATTATATCAGAATTAAAAAAGCAAAAACACATCCGGAATAGAAAACAAATTCCGAATGTGCCTATTAGAAATCCGCAGGCGGAATCGAACCGCCATCTTCCCCTTAGCAGGGGGATGATCCTACCATTGGACGATACGGAAGTGTCAGGCAGAAAAATCCGCATCTCCTGCAT
>CAMWJT010000309.1 GCA_947174625.1 uncultured Ruminococcus sp. | reverse complement strand
AAAATAATGATTGATGTACAGCATCTTGACAAGCAGTATCTCAAGCACAAAGTTATCCAGGATGTGTCGTTTCAAGTCCGGCAAGGCATGATCTGCGGACTGATTGGTCCTAACGGCGCAGGCAAGACCACGATCATGAAAATGCTTGGCGGACTTGTATTGCCGGACAGCGGGAGCATTGCAATTCTGGGCAAACAGACAGAGACAGGACTTGCGGAATCCAGAAGCCAGATGAGTTTTGTCATTGAAACACCTTACGCAAAAGAAGATATGAGTGCATGGGAGAATCTGGAAAAACAGCGTCTGCAAAAGGGCATCCCGGACAAATCCATCATTGAAAAAGTCCTGAAAATAGTGGGCTTGGAAGATGTGGGCAATAAAAAAGTAAAAGCATTTTCACTGGGCATGCGGCAACGTTTCGGCATTGCCAATGCATTGATGACAAATCCGAAAATCATGATCTTAGACGAGCCGATTAACGGATTAGACCCGGAGGGGATTGTCGAAATCCGGGAATTATTATTAAAATTAAATCAGGAAAAGCAGATTACAATTATTATCTCTTCGCATATTCTGAGTGAATTATCTCTGTTATGCACGGATTATATTTTTATTCATCATGGGCAGATCTTACAGGCAGTCTCTGCACCGGAGCTGAAAAAGCTCTGCCGGGGGTATTATCATATTCATACGGACAATGACGCATTGGCGTGTCAGATTCTGAAAGAAAAACTGAATCTGACAGACTTTGAAATCCAGAAAGACGGCAGTATTCAATTATATGAATCCCTGGATCAGATCCGGGAAATTTCCAGAACGCTCTATGAAAATCAGGCAATTCCCCTGATACTGCACATGAGTGAAGTCAATCTGGAAGAATATTACATGAGCATGGTCGAGACAACAGGGGGAAAATAAAATGCGTAATCTGTTAAAAGCGATTCATTATCAGATGCGGCATGATTTATTTGTCATCATTCTGTTTCTGATTACCTGTATTATTTCAGGGATTGTCATCATTTCGGATGTGGATTTCAGCAGTGTTACGGGCAGTCAGTTCTTGGCAACGCTGGGAATGGCATATCCAGTATTGTTCATGATTCTGATATCATTTCTGACAACAAGGATCTGCGGATGGGATTTTATGGACAAGACCCTGAATTATGAAATCCTGGCAGGACACACCCGGAATCAAGTCTACTGGGCGAAAGTCTGTGCCAGTCTGCTGTGGTGTCTGGATAGTTGTATGATACTGACGGTTGTGCCGGTACTAGTTATCACAATGATTTACGGATGGGGGATAAATATGGATGCCGGTTCGGCTGTATTATGTTTTGTACTGGCGATTTTCCCCATGATGCAGTTTATTTCAGAGATTGTATTATTGACATTTCTGGTGAAAAATTATCTGATTGCATCAGTTATCAGTTGTATGTTGGGTGAATTTGTTATGATGATAAATGTGATAATAACAAGTCTGGGATATCAATCCATGCTGTTTCTGGCATTGCCAAATCTGACGGCATTATTTGATTTTTCTAATTATCATATGGGATATGTCAACGGCGAAGATGTACAGATCATTGATACAGCATTAACACCGGAGTTTATCATGATAACAATCCTGAGTTCTGTTCTGATTAGTATCATCTGTCTGATGATCGGCTCAGCAAGATTTCGAAAATCGGATCTGCGATAGAGGAGGGGGATTTTATGATAAATTTAAAAAATATAAATCATTTAATTTCTGCTCAGTTATTTCAGTTCCGGCATGAGCGTTCGATCTGGGTGGAATTACTCGCCTGTCTGGCATTTCAGATTGTCACTGTCCTGATATTTGCCATGAGCCTGGAAACGCAGGGCATGTATGATGTACAGGTCACGGGATGTATGTACTTTGTGGAAAACAGTACTATGATAATGCTACTTCCAGTGAGTTTTGTATTTTTACTGGCAGGACAGATCTGTGCCGGGGATTTTACAGACAAAACGCAGAATTATGAAATCATGGCAGGACACAGCCGGAGTGAGATTTATTACAGCAGAGTGATTTTATCGCTGATTCTGGGATTGTTCTTCGGGATGTTTTTAATTATAATACCAGTTGTGGCAGCAGGATTCTATTACGGATGGGGCGAACAGATGCCGGTTTCAGATGCAGTAAATCGGATTCTGTTAGTAGCATTCCCCATGATTCGCATGATCTGTGAAGCCGTATTTCTTGCTTTTATCTCCAGGCATCCTTATTTGCCGGCACTTGTCGGCGGTGGCATGATTATGCTCAGTTCTCTGGGAATGCTTAACCAGTGTACGCCTTTGCTTGGCATTTCTAATATCAATCTGCTCTGTCGGATCGAGCAATATATCGTCTTTGATCCGCAGGAGCATATCATATCTACTTATGATGCGTCACTCACCGGGACGGACATTGCCGGGACGGTGATTTTTTCGCTTATTGGTGGGATGCTTGCATTGATTCTGGGCAATTATTTTTTCCGGAAAGATGATATTCACTAAAAAACAGGAAGCGAGAAAATTTTTAAGGAGAATTTTTCATGATTTATCTTGATATATTATTATTAC
>CAMWJT010000308.1 GCA_947174625.1 uncultured Ruminococcus sp. | reverse complement strand
CTCCAATACTGTCCGTGAAAAAATAGATGTGACAGACTTAAAACGTCCTTTTAAAAAAGGCGATACCGCAAGAAGCGGCAAATCCGGCAGCGGTCTGGGACTTTCCATTGCAGATAAGGCAGCCGAAGCGAATTGTTTTCAATTAATACTCTCCTGCTCTGACACGGAGTATACAGCCGAATTATTATTTTAAATTCTGAATCAAGATAACATAGCAATGCAAGCCGGATCAAGCCGGCTTGCATTCTGTTTTTATTTTTTATAAAGTTTTAATTTCATTTTTCCAGTTTTTAAACCGATCTACCAGACTTTCACCCTGTTCTGTTACAAAATCTTCGTAATCATATTTTGCGTCAAATGCCTTTGTTTGAATCTGATAAGTTAATTTCAGTTCATTCGGACACTTCGCCTGATAAGTATCACACACCTGAATAATATGCTCGATTGCTTCGATTCCGGCATCCAGAAACGCATCAATTTCCGGATCAGAAAACAGCGCATTCAAAGAATATACCTGATGATTGATTTCCAGAAACGCATTGAAAAAATACTGTACTTCATTCTGAAACAGGTACAAATATATCTTATCTGCAAGAATCCCGGCATTTTCTAATAATTCCAACGCAAACGAAACAGCATCTGCCTGTGCCTCCATGAATACATCTTCAAAGCCATCCAACATAAAAAATCACACTCCGAGCAAAGTATTGCTTTTATTGTGATATTATTTAGAACGCAGTTCGGCATCCAGTTTCTTGCGCAGAATCTTCATAACACCCTCTGCACAGGATTCAATCTCATTAGAAGTCAGTGTTTTTTCGGATGATCCGATCACAAGCCGGACAGTCACGGATTTTTTATGCTCCGGAATCTGCTTGCCCTTGTATTCTTCTACGAATTTGCACCCTTGCAGGAAATTCCCTGGCTTTTTCTTCGATAAGATCACATCAGAAATCTGCGACCAGGTAATCTCAGAATCCACCAGCATGGACAGATCATAGTCAATCATGGGATATTCCGGCAGATGTACAAATTCATTTGTCCGGGATGTGAACGGCTGTAATAATTCTTCGTCGATCTCAAACAGAATCACAGCATTGTTCTTGATTCCGGCGGCAAGTGCGGATTTTTTGGATAACAATGCAAATTCACCGACCTGGACTTCTCCCCGGAAAATATTCAGCCAGACAGTATCATCCGCCCAGACAGGTTTTGTCACCTGCCGGAATGCCAAGCTTTCCATATGGACATATCTTGCCATATTCTCCAGAACGCCTTTGGATTCCCGGAATAAGCCGGAAATCTTCTTGTAATCGCCCACGAATGCACCACCGATATGCTTTCTCTGTTCGGGCAAAGATTCTGACGGATCATAACCGGGATTGGTATGATAATTTTTATCAAAAAATACCCTTGCACCCTCAAAAATCGAAAATTCCGGATAATATCTGAGATTCTCTGAAACTGCCTTGACCAGATTCGGCAGGAGCGAAGAACGGATATATTTCTCCGTCGGAGACGGCGGTGTGGAGATCGCAAGCATCTGTGCTGTATCTTGAGACAATGCCTGAATATAATGATCTTCCATCCACGGATATGTGAAAACTTCCTGCATACCGCAACGGAATGCGAGATATTCTTTGATTCTGCGCTCCAGATCAATGTCTAACTGATTGATTGCACCACTGAATGAAGTCGTGATCGTCTCGCCCTGGAAATTTTCATAGCCATACATCCGGGCAACTTCTTCCATGACATCATCTTTGATCGCAATATCTCCAGTAGATCGCCATGTCGGTGCTGTCACACGCATCAGATCGCCGGAGAATGCCACCTGAAATCCCAGTCTGCCGAGCAGTCCGGCAAGTTCTTCCTGTGTGAACTCTGTACCCAGTCTGTGAGAGAGCCAGGAAACAGGCACATCAATTTCTTTCCGGCTTGTCTGATTGGGATAATTGTCCGTAAATGCTTTGATTTCCAAATCCGGATAAATTTCACGGAACAGAGAAATTGCCATAGCAATTGCCTGGTCACAACGATCTGTGTCAATTGCCTTTTCATATCTGGTAGACGCTTCCGTGCGGTTCTCATAACGCAGCGCCGTCCTGCGGATGCCGGATGCTTCAAAATTCGCTACTTCCAGGATGACCCTGTCTGTCGTTTCCAGAACGGAATCTTTTGCACCGCCCATGACCCCGGCAAGCGCAACGGCACTCTGAGAATCGGCAATCACGAGATCATCTTCTGTGAGTGCTAATTTTTTATCGTTTAATAAAATCAATTCTTCCTGCGCAGTCGCATGTCTGACTGTGATATTGCCTGTAATCTGGTCGGCATCAAACGCATGTGTCGGCTGACCCGTTGCGAGCATGACATAGTTAGTAATGTCGACTAACGCATTGATCGGACGCATGCCGACTTTCCAGATCCGGCACTGCATCTGGTAGGGGGACGGCTTGACAGAAAGATTCCCCAGTTCTGCGCCGATATACCGGCTGCATCTTGCAGGATCTGCAATTGCAATTTCCATTGCCGGGATTCCGGAGGAATCGAATGCCGAGATTTCTTTTAATGGAAGCTGATAC
>CAMWJT010000307.1 GCA_947174625.1 uncultured Ruminococcus sp. | reverse complement strand
CGCTTGCACCGTCCTGGCGGTTTGATCGTGTTGGAGCAGATGACAAAGGAACTTATTTTAAGCTCTGCAATGCAGAGTCCGGACGTCTGCTCACGCCATCCGGTTACACCGTGACTGCCGGAACGGATGTTGTTATTTACGGCTATGAATCCGCACAGTCACAGCATTGGTATGTCATCCCGGTGGAACAGGATCATCTGGGGAATGATCTGTATTACAAAATCGTGAATTACTCAGATCCGACACTGGCATTGACACAAGGGGCATCCGGCACGGAACTGGAAACTTACACGGGAGCTGATTCACAGCTCTGGCTTCTGAATGCAGACGGCTTGCAGGGATTTGCCGGGTATTGCAAGGATGACAACACCGGGAACATCAAAGCCGGAGACATCGGCGGACTGTTTGGCGAAACAGTAGAAGTTTCCAATTTTGATGATCTCAAGAAATATGCAACTTCGGATACGCCCTACACAATCGTTGTCACAGGGGATATTAAAGTAACGGATTTACAAAAAGACTCACAAAACCATTATTATTGCCCAGACGGCAGAATTTATGTGCATAGCAATAAAACAATTGTTGGCAGTTATTCCAAGCACACACTCTATAATGTCCAATTCTGCACAGCAACCAAAAACGGTGTGGGGGATAATCTTATCATCAAGAATTTTGATTTACAGCATGACGCAGACTCTAATGGCAATGATTCGATTGTAGTTTATTTTGGTTCTGGCGAAAATCTTTGGGTAGACCATGTGACATTTACAGGGCATGCAGATTATAATAAAGCTTCTACTGGCGAACCAGATTGGGATAAATTCTTAGCTTGCTGTTATGATGCAGATTACTGCACAGTGTCTGACTGTTCCTTTGGATTGCATGAATACGGTGTGATTTTAGGCTATCCTGATGACACGCAGGACGTAAAAAATAAATATGATAATTATCCTAGAATGACATTAGCAAGTAATAAATTTTATCAAACGCTTACAAGAGGTCCGGGGCTAATGCGTTGGGGTTATTATCACTCTCTAAATAACTATGTAAATGAATTTAGTATGGCATATACAGTGCATAGTGGCTGTGATATTTATGCCGAGAATTGTTATTATGAGAACGGCGGCAATGTCATCTGCGACTGGAATGAGATTACTTTTGCAGGTGCTTATGCAGAATCCGGCTCTAAATCATCTAATTGCAAGCGTACGACCATTGAGGGAAAAGCACAGGACAGCAAATGGAGACCGTCCGGCAATTATGATTATGTGACAATCACAGCAGATGAAGCAAAGGCATATTGTTCTAATTATAGTGGTGTCCAGACAGACCGTACAAACTGGATGTATCTGCGTTACGCATCCAAGGGGGTACCAAGTGCGGGATATTTTGAGGCACCCAATGGGGAGATTATACCACCTGAGCCACCTGCTCCAGTTGTGGCAGAGTTTGCCGAGGGTTCTGCTTACAGAATCAAGAATGTCAATTCCGGGTTATATCTGGAAGTGACAGGCGCAGAAGCAAAGAATAATACGAACGTTCAGCAATGGGGTTCAGACGGTTCAGAAACGCATAATATCTGGAAATTTTTCAGTGCAGGAGACGGCTATTATTATCTTGCATCCGCAGTTGGTGACGGCGGTACTTATGTCCTGGATGTCGCAGGCAAGAAAACAGCCAACGGCACAAATATTGACATTTATCAATATAACGGCGGTACAAATCAGCAATTTATGCTGACACAGAATGCAGACGGTTCTTATCAGATCCGGACGAAAATTACCGGTGAAAAATCTGTCATAGAAATTGCAGATGCAAGTACAGAATCCGGCGCAAATGTACAGCAATGGGAAATAAATGGTGTGAACTGTCAAAACTGGATTCTGGAACCTGTTACAGATCCCGGCATTGTCATGGATACAAGCGTAAGATACAGCTTTACAAATGCAAACAGCAATCTTGTATTAGAAGCTTCAAATGGCACAATGGCAGATGATACCAATATTCAGCAGTGGGCTTCGAATGATGCTGACTGTCAGAAATGGGTATTGAAATCTTTCGGCTCTGGCAATTATTATTATATTCGCTCTGCGCAGGATCAGAATTATGTATTAAAGGCAATGGGCAGTGCGAACGGTGCTAACATTGCGCTTGTGACGTATTCCAGTAAGGACAGCGCCATGCTGTTCCGGTTCACAAAGAATCTGGATGGCACTTACCGGATTCTGACACATGCGTCCAAAGATGCCGGTGTTGTGGAAGTAGCTGCTGCAAGTGCAGAGAATGGTGCTAATATTCAGCAATGGGAAGCAAACGGCAATGTCTGCCAGAACTGGACACTTACGACGGAAGCAATTCCGGTTGTGACAGAACCCTCACAAGAACCCACACAAGAATCTTCTACGCCCGAACCTTCCACAACAAATCCAGAGCCAACAGAACCAGAGCCAACAGTATCTGAAGCATCTGAGCCATCCGGTACAATTCTCTGGGGTGATGCAAATGAGGACGGCACAGTAGACATCCGTGATGTTATCCTGATGAATCGTGTGTATGTCGGTGTAGATCAGGTGACAAGTCAGGGACTCCTGAATGCGGACG
>CAMWJT010000306.1 GCA_947174625.1 uncultured Ruminococcus sp. | reverse complement strand
GACCCAAATACAGACCAGTAGAGGGCGATTATCTGGATTATGATGATGTCATGGAAAAATACGACGAAATGATGGAATGGCTTGCCGGATTGTACGTCAATACGCTGAACGTGATTCATTTCATGCACGATAAATACAGTTATGAGCGTGTCCAGATGGCATTGCATGACCGTGATGTGAAGCGTTATTTTGCAACAGGTATTGCAGGTTTGTCCGTGGTAGCGGATTCCCTGAGTGCGATCAAGTATGCCAAAGTTAAGTGCATCCGTGATGAACAAGGCATTGTAACAGATTATGAAGTAGAAGGCGACTTCCCGAAATACGGCAATGATGATGACAGAGTGGATCAGATTGCTGTGGAGATTGTCCGGAAATTCATGGATAAAATCCGCAAGCATCACACTTATCGGGACGGCGTTCCGACAATGTCTATTTTAACAATCACGTCCAATGTCGTTTACGGCAAAAAGACCGGCAATACACCGGACGGCAGAAAGCACGGTGTTCCGCTTGCACCGGGTGCAAATCCCATGCACGGCAGAGATACGCACGGTGCAGTAGCGTCTTTGAGTTCTGTATCAAAATTGCCATTCCGTCATGCACAGGACGGCATTTCGAATACGTTCTCTATCATTCCGGATGCACTGGGCAAAAACACGAAAATTTTTGCGGGTGATCTGGACATTGACCGACTGACACAGGAGGCATTGCAGGAAGATGAACAAGAAGCAGAATCCTGAAATTTCCGATCAGCAAGCAGATGAAATTGCAGTATTATTGGACACTCTCATGACATCCGGCAGTCAGCATATTAATCTGCATATCGGCGAAGAAACGAAGATCCGGACAATCAACAGTACGGATTGTTCCGGAACGCCGGGCGCATGTGCCATCCCGACACCAGAAGCAATTGACAAGGATGAAGACGAAGAAGAATTTTAATCAATATTAAAAATAATATATTAAGGAGGATTTTCTTATGGCAGAGATTACAATCAATGACCAGCAAGTTGACAATCTGGTCGAACTCCTGGACGGTTATGTACAGAAGGGCGGACATCATCTGAACGTGAATGTATTCACGAGAGAAACGCTTCTGGATGCACAACAGCATCCGGAGCAATATCCGCAATTAACCGTCCGTGTGTCCGGTTACGCTGTGAATTTTATCAAACTCACCAAAGAACAGCAGGACGACATCATCTCCCGGACATTTCATAATAAAATTTAAAATCTACCCGGCGCAAGCCGGGTAATTTATTATCTACCAGAATTTAATTTAAAGGAGAATTTTAGCATGCTCGGCTATATCCATTCTATTGAAACATTCGGCACAGTGGATGGTCCTGGCATCCGGTTTGTGGTGTTCTTCCAGGGCTGTCCTATGCGGTGCTTATATTGTCACAATCCGGACACCTGGAAATTTCACCAGAATCAGCCTGTGACAGCGCAGGAACTTTTCACACAGTACGACAAAAACCGGGAATTTTACAGAAACGGCGGAATCACTGCAACCGGCGGTGAACCCATGTTACAATTGAATTTCTTAACAGAATTATTCACGCTTGCCAGACAAAAAAAAATTCATACTTGTCTGGACACATCCGGAATCTGTTTTCAGCCGGATCACCCGGAACTTGTAGACGAATTATTATCCGTCACGGATTTGATTATGTTAGACATCAAGCACATTGATGATCAGAAACACCGGGAATTAACAGGACATTCCAACCAGAATATATTACAGTTTGCAGAATATGCCGGCAATCAGAAAAAAATTCCCCTCTGGATCCGGCATGTGATTGTCCCCGGATGGACGGATGATCCGGACGAACTGTTTCAATTAGGGTGGTTCGTGGGGAATCTCCGGACAATCAAAGCAATTGACTGTCTGCCGTATCATGACATGGGTAAATTAAAATATCAGGAATTAAATTTAAATTATCCGTTGGGAGACACAAAACCTGCTACACCGGAAATGGCGCAGCAGGCAAGAGAACAGATTCTCAGAGGCATGAAAAAGCGTTTATTGAATAACTTAAAAAATAATTAATCATTTAAAATAATCAAAAAACAGCGGTAATTCTCATTGACAGAGAACACCGCTGTTTTCTTGTTTCTGAAATTACTTGAAATTACTTGTTGACAGCTTCTTTCAGATTTTTGCCAGCTTTGAATGCCGGTGCTTTGCAAGCGTCAACATGCTGCATTTCGCCTGTACGGGGATTCTTGCACATCTTTTCTGCACGGTCACGGACTTCAAACACACCAAAACCTGTGAGTGTTACCTTGTCGCCTGCTACAAGCGCATCCTGAATGCTTTCAAATACAGCTTCTACCAAAACGCCGGTTTCTTTCTTGGATTTACCTGTCTTTTCGGCAACTGCCTGAATCAGATCTGCTTTTTTCATAATGATGTATTCCTCCAATTAATATAATAAATAGTATAATCTAAATATAAAACATTGCTTGCAATTTGTCAAGGTTTTTCCGGAAAATCAGCGTTTGTACGAAATTTCATGCAAATTCTGGTATAATTTTAGATCATATCTTAAAAAAAATGTCGGAAAACCGGGGATTATGCCTGATCCAGACCCGATCTGAGAT
>CAMWJT010000305.1 GCA_947174625.1 uncultured Ruminococcus sp. | reverse complement strand
GTGATACGCCTGCCGGACAATATCAATATCTGGGATTTGTCAGAAATCCGGATGGCAGTCCCATGAAAAAATATATCTGCTTTGATCCGGCTGTCCTGAATGATAATGGTGTGATCCGGTTATACTACGGCACACAATATCCCTATGAAGAAGAATACAATCTACAGGAACATCCGGAATTGGTTCAGAAAGAATCTGAAATGTTCGGCAAATCTCCGGAAGAAATTCTGAATACACCAGAAAGTGTCATGGGAGCGTCTATGTGCATTCTTGGTGCAGATATGATGACCGTTATCGAACCGGCAAGGCATATTATTCCATATGCTGTTCGAAACACCAGTTTTGCAGAGCATCCGTTCTTTGAGGGAGCATCCATGCGGAAAATCGGGAATACCTATTATTTTATCTATTCTTCTTTGCAAAATCATGAACTTTGCTATGCTGTCAGTGACTATCCGGATCGGGATTTTATCTATAAAGGTGTGATCATTTCCAACGGAGATATTGGCTATCAAGGCATAACACCTGAAAATCGCCTGAATATGACTGGAACAACACACGGCAGTATGATAAATATCCAGGATCAGTATTATATATTTTATCATAGATTAACGCATAAATCCGATTACAGCCGACAGGCTTGTGCAGAGAGAATCACAATACAGCCGGACGGGACAATTCCGCAAACGGAAATGACTTCCTGCGGTCTCAACAATGCACCTCTGGAAGCAAATGGTATCTATCCGGCAGTGATTGCCTGTAATCTGACAAACGGACATATGCCACATGGTTCTAATGCGATTTTTACGGAACATTTTCCGCATGTCACACATGATTCCCAGGATCGTTTCATTGCGGAAATTGCAGATCACACGCTGATAGGCTATAAATATTTTAAATTCAGTGGCAGAGAAACAATCCGGATCAGATACCGTTCTACCGGAACAGGCATGTTTTTGCTATATGATAATCCGGAAGCAAACAGTCTTGGACAACTCCCGGTTGCAATTTGTGACCAATGGCAGGATGTCCAGACAGTCTTGCAGATTCAGAAAGGGATCAGGGCATTATATTTCTGTTATGCCGGACAAGGGGAAGTCAGCTTATTGGAATTTGAATTGATTCCGGAAAAGCAGGATGCCGGAGTATCTCCGGAATCTGAACAAAAATCCAGTCTGTTTGCCGCAATGGCAGTTATTGCAACTGTCATGCTGTTTCTGGCAAGTGGTTTTTTTATCAACCGGGTGCATGCAGATAAGCCGGAACTGGAAATCCCGGAGACTATAGAAACAGAGAAATCCACAGAATACCAGAAAAATACAGAATCCACAGAATCAAGCTATAAAATACAGTCCGGGAATATTTTTTCAGATCTTCCGGCATATCCGTCCGGAGATTACATCATTGGCAAGGACATCCCTGCCGGATTGTATCTGCTGATTGCGGATACTTATAATTATGATAATCAGGATTCCGGTGAATATGAAGATTATGGCGATTTCTATTTTGAGGTCTATCAAGATGCCAAAATCAGCAGCAGTAAACTTCGTGCGGACTGGGTGCAGAACTCGCATTATCTGGAATTGGAGAACGGACAGCACCTGCATTTTTCTCATGCAGAATTATATCATGTTTCGGAGAATCAAAAATTACTGCCGGATGTATTCTCCAAAAGCGGCATGTATCAGGTCGGACGGGATCTTGCACCCGGTAATTATGAAATCCTGGCGAATCTGGATTACGGCGGAGGGTATGCCGTCTATGACAGTGCAAAGCCCGGAGCTGTTCCGGTTATGGAATCCGGTTATCTGAACATCGGAGAATCAAAAATTATCCAGCTTGCAGAAGGGCAGTTCCTGGAAATGAGTTTCTGTAAGATTCAGCAAACATCAGAAGAAAATCCCGGAGACAATCTGAATCTGCATTTTTATGCTGAGGGTGCATATCTCATCGGGAAAGACCTTCCGGCAGGTCTGTATATTTTAAAATCTGCCGATTATTCCAGCGGGAACGGTATATTCCAGGTGGAAGTCTATGCAGAGAATACACTGGACAAAAGCGCAGTAATCGGCGGATTTTCCCGGAATTTCCGTTATGTAGATTTGCAGGACGGACAATATCTTGTATTTTCAGATGCAGAATTATATCCGGTGCGGGCAAAGTCTGCTCCCCTAGGTGATCCGTATCAAGATCCCGGCATGTATCTGGTCGGGAGGGATCTGCCTGCCGGGACGTACACTGTCGAAATGGAATCCGGGATTCCCGGAGATTTCGGTATGATGACAGTTTATGACAGTGCCGGTGCAGAGGCAGAACTGCTGTTTTCAGGACTGATCCGTTCGGAAACAGGAACTCTGGAAGTACATGACGGGGAGTTTCTGGAAATGCGAAATTGTCACCTGAAAAGTTAATGAAATACAGCTCCCTGTTGGTACAGGGAGCTGATTTTTTATGAAAATAATAATTTTAAATCAAGTTTGCCATCTTCCGCTATATAATGTCCAAATTCAATTCTCCCTCTGCTAATCGACATACCAACAACATAACTTTCACTAAAACTATTTACTGCAACAAATGTTAGGGGAGTTCCTTTCTCGGTATGATATATATACTCTACAATCTTAGGC
>CAMWJT010000304.1 GCA_947174625.1 uncultured Ruminococcus sp. | reverse complement strand
GGATAAAAATCCACTGTGTCCACTTGAAATAATCCGGATCTGTCGTGTTGACTTCCTGATCCCAGTCAAAACTCAGTCCGAGGGATTTTAACTGTTCTTTGAAGCGCTTGACGTTATTCTCCGTCACGATTGCCGGATGAATTTTATTTTTAATTGCAAAATTTTCTGTTGGCAGACCGAACGCATCCCATCCCATCGGGAACAGGACGTTATACCCTTCCAGACGGCGCTTTCTTGCGACAATATCCATTGCCGTGTACGGTCTGGGATGTCCGATATGGAGTCCCTGTCCGGACGGATAGGGGAACTCTACCAACGCATAGAATTTGGGCTTAGAATAGTCCGTTCCTGCCCGGAATGTCTGATGTTCATCCCAGTATTTCTGCCATTTTTTTTCAATTCTGGAATAATCATAATTTGAATTTGCCATGAAAAAGATCCTTTCTATTAAAATTTAAATTTATTCTTCTGTAATCCAATCAGAAATATCAATCTGTTCCGCATCTGCCCAAAGCTGTTCCAACCTGTAAAATTCTCTGGTTTCCTGATAAAATACATGAATAATCACATCCGTGTAATCCAGAATATACCAGTTAGAACCATTCATTCCCTCTGTGTGGTGCGGTTCTGCACCATGCTGTGAGAGCTGGAATTCTGCTTCTTCTGCAAGCGTTTTGGTATGCGTCGTACTGTTGCCGTTGGCGATAATAAAATAATCACCCAGAATCGTCAGATCCGTGACTTTCAGCACCCGGATGTCTTCTGCACGTTTCGCATCGAGTGCTTTCACGGCAATTTTTACTTTTTCTTCTGTTGTCATCAAAAATCACCTCTTATTTATTTTTATCTTGATCAACATTATAATATTTTGTCTTATAATTGTCTTTTAACTGCGGTGTATCTCCCTCGCCGTTGTCAATATCTTCAAAATTCGCAGAACTGTTGTCATATGCCGTGCTCTGATAATATTCTTCTGTGATATACTCCGTAATTGCACTTTTTTTGTCAGTTAATTTAATCTGCTGTGTCCGGAAATATTCGTTTAAAATATCTAGTGCGGCGGATTTGTGAACTGACCAGATGGACTGTCCGTTCGCCCAGGCGGATTCTCCGGGGAGCATGAACACATTGACATTTTCCATGGAGATTGTCCCGGCAAGATCTGCAATTCTGCTGATGTCCTCAATGCTCAGATCTGTTGCAATCAATTCTTGATCGTAGACTTTATTGACAGCACTGAACATCTGGACAGTGTTCATGCTGATGGCTTTTTTCATCGCTGCAACCATAAAAATCCGCTGTGCCTGGACTCTGCCAATGTCCGCATCCTGATAACCGTAACGGAATCTTAAAAACCATTCGGACTCTTCTCCGGTCAAAACATGTTCACCGTTCGGGATGGTCTTGTCAGCCTCGAATACGACCGGATAGGGCATATCAATCGGCACACCGCCGACAATATCCACAATATCAGCGACATTATCACAAGTTGTCGTGACATAGGCATCTACCGGAATCCCGAAACTTTCCTGCACGCAGTCCACAACACGCTGAATCCCGGTCTTACTGCTGTTGCCGTGGGTATAGATACTGTTGAATTTTCCGGTTGACGAAGTCGTATAACCCGGCACATACGTATCTCTGGGGATCTGCAAAATATTCATGCTTGCTGTCAGTAAATTGAACTGGATCAAATAATTTACGTCATGGAGTGTACCGCTTCCGTTTTCTTCACTGTCAAATCCCAGAAACAGAATTGTGAATTGTCCCTCGATTGTCTGCTTGAGATCCAGACCATCATTGAGATCTATGGCAATATCCTCACGCATGTCCAGTTCTTCCGTCTTCTGTGGGATAATTTTTCCCTCAATATACTGCATGGGTTTGCGTGTCTTGAAATATTTTGTAATGGAAATCTGTGAAATCTGGTTAAAATGATCGGAATCTGTATAAGAGATAATCGGCGCATTCAGAATCATAACCGCCATTAAGACCAATGTCAGAACAACAGAAAGCAGGATCACAATCACATTGGCTGCGACCGCATGACGCATCCGTCCGGAATCATGATTTTTCGGCATGGGCAGCTCCCTTCTTCAGACGAGCAACAGCATCTGAATTTTTAGAATGTTCTGATTTGTGAATATAAAAATTATAAGCTTCAATTGTATAGACCGGAATCAGACCATCTTTTTTCATGACGGAACTGACCGCATCCCGTAATGCTTCCAACATGGCAGAATCCAGATTTTTCTGTGCCAGACGGCGCATTTTTTCAACGCCTTTATAATCCCGTTCTTCGGAAATCATATCTGCCATATAGATAATTTCTTCCAGGAGCGACATTTCTGCCCGTCCGACCGTATGAAACCGGACAGCATTCAGAATGTCCGTGTCCCGTATGTGAAATTCATCCAACAGAAACTGTGCGCCTGCAATGCCGTGCCAGAGTTTCCGGGAGTGGAGTTCTGCAAAATCCGGCGCAAAATCTCCGGCTGTGACAAGCCGGTACTGTTCTTCAAACGGCATTTCTTTGCAGATGTCATGCACAAGACCTGCAAAATAAGCCTTTTGCATGTCTGCGCCGTACTGTTGTGCCAGCAATTTGGATGCCCTTGCCACGTTACAGG
>CAMWJT010000303.1 GCA_947174625.1 uncultured Ruminococcus sp. | reverse complement strand
TTTTATTACTGATTGGATTGACAAAACAAATCCCCTGCCCGTCAACAGAGGATTTGCACTTATAATCCGGATTTTCCGGATAATGTCCGGGATAATCCCGAACATACCAGAAATACAGCCAGATCCGCCACAACAATTGTAGACCCTACCGGGGTAGAACACAGGATTGACAAAATAATGCCCATTCCGGCGCAGATCACGGAAATCACAGCAGAACAGAGAATCACGCTCCGGAAACTCCGGAACAACCGCATTGCCGACAAGGACGGAAAAATAATCAATGCGGAAATCAGCAGAGAGCCGACCAGATTCATTGCCAGGACGATAATCAGCGCTGTAATCACAGCAATCAATAAATGATACGCATTGGCATTGATACCCGTAGCAGATGCAAAATTTTCATCAAATGTCACGGCAAAAATCTTATGATAAAACAACAGAAATACTGCAATTACAATCACTGCCATGATAACGCACAGCCATACTTCCGCAGATGTCAGCGTTAAAATGGAAGTCGCCCCGAACAGCGTACCGCAGACATCACCGGAAATATTCGGAGAATCTGAGAACAAATTCATCAAGAGATAGCCGATCGCAAGCGCACCCACGGAAATCATTGCAATCAGGGCATCACCTTTGATTTTCGCATTCTGACTTGTCCGCAATAACAGAATTGCAGATAAGACAGTCACCGGCAGGACAATCATCATGTCATTTTCAATAGGAATGACAGCATTCAAAGATGCCGAGACTGCCATTGCGCCGAATGCTACATGAGATAATCCATCCCCGATAAAAGAAAATCGCTTTAATACAAGCGTCACACCCAGGAGCGACGAACACAACGCAATCAGCAAGCCCACAATCATAGCATACTGCACAAACGGGAACTGAAAATAATAGACAAGCGTGTCCCATAAATTCATAGAACTCATGATGAAGCACCCCCCATTGCAAGAAATGCCTGTCCGACTTTGCTTTGCAGGTATTCTCTTTTTTCGCCATAAAATAACTGCTTACCGCCGATATGCAGAATATGCGACGCATACTTGACAGATGCCTGTATATCGTGCGAAATCATCAGAATTGTAATCGCATCTTTTCTGTTCAGCTCTGCAATTAATTCATACATTTCATGTGTCGCCTTTGCATCCAGTCCAGTCACAGGTTCATCCAGTAATAACATCTTCCGTGTGGCGCATAATGCCCTGGCTAACAGAACTCTTTGTTGCTGTCCGCCGGACAATTCTCTGTAACAACGTTTTCCAAGATCCGGAATGCCCAATTTTTTCAGCATTTCCCCGGCAAGATCTTTTTCCTGTTTCGTATAGAACGGACGGAAGCCCATCCGGCTCAGACAGCCGGACAGGACGATTTCTGAAACAGATGCCGGAAAATCTCTCTGTACAACCGTCTGTTGCGGAAGATAACCGATTTCTTTCTGACTGACATCCCCACAGAATCGAATCTCTCCCCGGACTGGCGGATGCAGTCCGAGTAATGCTTTCATGAGGGTACTTTTTCCGGATCCATTCTCACCAAGGATACAGAGATAATCTCCCTCACTGACAATAAAATTCAGACCTTGCAGGACAATTCTGCCGTCATAGCCAAGCGCAGTATCTTTGCATTGTAATTGCATGTTCATCATGAATGCAGAACCTCACTGAGTACATCCCGGTTATCCTGCATGATAGACAGATAACTTGCACCGTCAGCAATTTCCTGCGCCGTCACGGACTGCATGGAATGCAAAGACAAGATTTTCTGATTTTTCTGTTCCGTACTGGAAATAATCGACTCTGCAAGGGAATCGCTGGAATTTTCAATTTTAAAAATTGCCTCTGCCTGCAACGCATTTACTTTTTCTGCTAAGAATACAATGGTTTCAAAGCTTGCCTCTGTATCGGAAGAACAACCTGAAAATGCGGCATAATAATCCAGTCCATAATCATCCACGAAATACCGGAATGGGAAACGATCCCCGAAGATCAGCGTTTTCACGGAAGATTGTTCTGTCATCCGGGTAAATTCCTGATCCAGATTGTATAATTCTGTCTGATAATGTTCCAGATTATTTTGATAATCCTGTGCATGAACGGCATCCAGTTCACAAAGATTCTGACAGATCACATCACAGATTTTTCCTGCATTCCGGACGGACAGCCAGACATGCTCATCATAGTCTGATTCTGCATGATCCTGATCAGAATCCGTCTGCATACCCTCTTTGTATTCTTCTGTTCTGACAGAATCCTGTAAAGCATCCATTAACCGGATGACACGCATTTCTGTGTCAGGCATTTCCGTCCGGAACATGTCATCAACCCAACTTCCGGATTCTCCCCCCGTGTAGATCAATAAATCACAGCCAGAAATCCGGATCATATCTTTTGCGCTTGGCTGATAATTATGCAGATCTATGCCATTTTCCAGTAAATAAATCAGATTCACATCCTGGACATGCTCGCCGAGGATTTCTTTTGTCCAGTCGTATTCTGCAAAAGAAACGCAGATAATATCTAATTTTTCATTTTTTTCATTTTGCGCCTGGGATTCCAGGACGGCACTGCATCCGGATGCACTCCTCTCTCTTATACACAACTGACGCTGCCGACGACATAATAGGTGTAGAT
>CAMWJT010000302.1 GCA_947174625.1 uncultured Ruminococcus sp. | reverse complement strand
CTGTTATTTTTATCGTCAAATTGCACAAAGTTTGCACCAGGTTTTTTATGTTTTCACCAAAATGTAGGAAATCCTCTTGACTTATCTCATCTTTTGCTCTATAATAGTAAGTAGATAATTCGGGCTTTGTTGAGTCTTCCCGGCTCACTTGACCCGATCAGATAAGATTGATGGCGGAACAAAAGAATATTTAAGACATATCTTAAAAATCAAAACACAGAGCATGCTTTCTCTGTGTGCGTGAGTTTATGATAAATTGATAAACTCGCAAACAATCTTATTAGGAGGAACAAACATGAAGTTTACTAAAATTGCGGCAGGTCTCATGGCGGTCTCCATGATGGCTGCTGTCACATCGCAGGTCGCTTTTGCGGCGGATTCCGTTACGCTTGAGGCGGAAAAAGTAACTGCTGCACAGGGCGAGGATTTCAAGCTTACGGTCAATCTCAACAGCGTTCCGGCTACTGGTGTCAGTGCAGTGGAATTCGCCGTTACTTATGACGCATCCGTCATTACAATCAAGGATGTTGCTGCGGGTTCTGTCGTCAACACAGATTCTGACGGTTTTGATGACGTTTCTGTTTTTAAGGCAGACTATTCCGAAGCCGGCAAGATCACGGTTTCTTATGGTACAATCGGCGATAAGTGGATTGCGGCAGACGGTGCTTTCCTGACAATCACAGGTACTGCTTCCGGCGCAGAAGGTTCATCCACAGATGTCAGCATTGTCCCGATGGGTCGTCCGCTCTATGATGGCGCAACAGATACCATTGATGCAATCTATGTCGGCGCAGTTTCTGCTGACGGCACGGTTACAAACTATGATGTCAAGGCAAATGCAGGATCTGTTACAATCGGCGATGGCAGCAGCGATCCCAAGCCGACAGCCGGAAAAAAAGGCGATGCCAATGAAGACGGTGAGGTTGATATTTCGGACGTAGTTCTCATGAACAGAGTCTATGTCGGTGTAGATAAAGTCACCGAGCAGGGTCTTGCAAATGCAGATATTGACGGCAGCGGCAAGATTGAACTGGCTGACTCCATGAACGTTCTGCGTTATCTGGTACATCTGATTGACAATCTTGATAATATCAGCGAGTAATATTTTAATTTTCATGAATCCAGGCGGATGTGATCTCATCCGTTGATTAAAAATTTCATCAACAGAAAGGAATTAATTAGTTATGAAGAAGGTAATTTCTGCAATGACAGCTGCAATGATGACAGCTAGTGCATTTGCAAGCGTACTCTCCGCATCCGCTTATACTGCGGACGAAGTCGGCTTTTATCTGAAGGCGCTTCCGGGCGACGGCTACACTGTTTCTGAGGACGGCAAGACCGTTACATTTGCAAGCGCAGCAGATGCAGCAGGCAAGAAAGTTGACATTCAGCACTTTATCGTTGCTGACACAGCAAATCCGTCAATCAACTCTTTCAGCTACATGGTTACTGTCAGCGATGACAGCATGATCATAACACCGGAGTCTGGTGTTTCCCTGACAAATTCCATTGGCGAGACAAAAGAGTATACTGTTGGCGGTACAACATTCTCCACAGACAAATTTGTCAATACGTTCGGCTATCTGAACATGCTCAAGAAATTTGATTCCAACACAGGTACTTCCATTGAGTCCAACCTGAGAAATCTTCTCTGGGAGCATGACGAACCGGATGCTTACGTCTTCAGCTGGGGCTGTGGTTTTAAGGATGGCAAGGAAAATGGCACTGTGACAGCACACTTTATGTCTGACAAGTCTGATGATCTGCCGACATCTCAGTTTGCTTTGACAATGGCAGATGCTATTAAAGATGGTACTTATACAGTTGAATTTATGGAAGGCTATGAGGATCAGAACCAGGGCAGCTACTCAGTAATGACCTATGTAAACGGCGGCAATACATCCGCAAGCCAGGTTATGCCGGCTTCTCTGGAAGGCATTACTATCATCGTTGGTGATGCAAACCCGACACCAGATCCGGATCCGACACCTGATCCAGATCCGACACCAGATCCGGATCCGACACCTGATCCAGATCCGACACCTGATCCAGATCCGAATCCGGGTGAAGGGGATGGCGATCCGACAGAATATGCTTGGAAGATCGGCAAGGAAACTTATGATCCTGAAAATCCGTCAGACTTCGTTATCGTTCCTGTTAATGTATGGAATGACCAGGGTATCAGCGGCTATAAACTGAGCGTTACAGTCAACGGCAAAGAACTGGTGAATGCGACACAGGATGACTTCCCGTTCACATTGGGAATGTTCGACAAGGGTGACGCATACTCCACATTCACGATGTTCTCGGATGGTCTGGCTAAGGGTTCTGCTACGGTTGGTGACGCAACGGCAAACAGTTCCGGTGAATCTGAAACAGCAGCACAGGGTGCTCTTGTATATAACATGGTATTTATGCCGAAAGAGGGCGCTACTTTCACACCGGGTGCAAAATACACCATCAGCTTTGGCGAAAAAGAATTCTCCAATTCTGCTGGTGAAAAGCTCAATCCGCTGACTGTTGACGGTGCAATCATCATCGCAGGTGGTGGTTCAGAAGATCCGGATCGAGATCCGAATCCTGATCCCGATCCAGATCCGAATCCCGAGCCTGATCCAGACCCGAATCCCGATCCTGATCC
>CAMWJT010000301.1 GCA_947174625.1 uncultured Ruminococcus sp. | reverse complement strand
TGCCTGTATTTCCAGAAAACCCCGGAAATTCCGGGAATTCCTGGAAATTTTATTGTGATTATCCCTGAATCGGGAAGTCAGAGGCATCCAGTAAATGCACCAGTAATTTCAAAACATTCATGGAATCGGCTAACTCAATCTTGCCGCTCCGGTCAACGTCAGCATTTTGTAAGCCTTTTTCTGTGATTTCATCCACACCAACATACACACGGTTCATCCGGACAACGTCACTGATGTCAACTGTGCCATCTTCATTGGCATCACCCCAGAGAATGCCGTCAGTTGTACCACCGCCGGACGGTTCCGGATTCTCGGACGGTTCGGGATCTGTCGGCTTCGTGGGATTGGGATTGCTCAGATCAGGTGTTGTACCGTCCGGTTCTGTGCCGTAAATCAGCGTGTCACCGTCATACATAGTGATATACGGTGTAACAGCTTCCGGTGTTTTCAACAGATCCTGTCCGCCCTCCTGCAAGCCCTGGAAAGAATAGTCATTCTCCGGATTCCACATGCCGGCGGTACTCTGTCCGTTGATCTGATCCGGGATCGCAATCCGGATCTGCGCTTCTGCTCTATGCTCAGATTGTCCTGTTGGCATGACAACTCTGCCATCGTTGAAACTGATCTTGACATAATAAATATTTCCGTCATACTGCATTGGCTTGGATGCTGTCAGAGCGCCCTCGTCACTTGCATGCTGATCATAGCCAATCGAGACAGTAATATCATCCACGGACAAGCCTGCTTCCAGGATTTCGCTCACGTCAAAATAATAATTATAAGACAGATCCTTCACTACTCTTGCAGGCCATGCGGTGTGATTCATTGCCCAGACCTGAATCTGTGTATAATTTGCCTGATTCTGCTGAATAACTGCCGCTACTTCAAATTCATTCCATTTCGGTGTTTCCTGTTCCGGGAAATTTTTCAGGATCTCACCGCCATAATCATCCATCATGGCACACAGACAAGCCGTATACCCTGCATTATAATCTATCGCAACTTCTGAGAACTGATAAGCACCGACTTCATCCGTGAAACTGCCGTCCTTATCAGGACCGCCCTCCAATGCGCCATAGAGTGTATGCGCATACTCTGTCTGCCAGCCCTCTGCCTCGGATTCGTCTAATCCTAAGCTCTGCCAGTGATCGTCATGGATGCCGGATGCGGTTCTGTGATGGAATGTCTTGGGATTATTTTCACCCATCCCCTGCACATAACTCATGTTCAGATCATTATCACCAAACGCATAATTCATCTGACGATCTGCAAAATCATTATATTTTTTGGCAAGTGTATCATCATCTGCAAAAAGGGAATCCGCTGCAACTTTGGCAAGAAATGCCGTCGTTGTGGCATGTCTCAGACTGCCCCACTGGAACAGCCAAGCCAAACCATCCGGTGTGTAGCTGACTTGCTTGCCACCGTAACCGGTCGTCCAGTATTCCAGATGCTTCTTGACCTGCTCTTTCCATTTGGAATCGCCTGTATTTTTCGCATACAGGAGCATTGCACCCTGCATGGTATCATCCCAGCAGTGACCCCAGGTGAATTTCATCTCGTCAGATTGCTCTTCTTTGCCTAAATTATTGATATACTCATTGGCGCATTTGTCTAAATATGCTTGTTCTCCCGTTGCCATGTATAAGAAATTCGCCGCAAAGAACAGATCATCATAGAATGTTGTCGGCTTATAAAATTCATGTTCTTTTTCGTCATTCACGCCGGTTTCACGGACGGTATCGGCACGCTTGAACAGATCTTCCGCATGTTTCAGATATGTTTCTGCTTTCTTTGCATCAGAATCCTTGAATATCATATAACCGCCTGCTAATGCCGCTGCCATCTGCGCATTGATGCAACTGTCTTCACAAGTATAGAACGGTCTTTGGTCGGCTTCTTTCATGAGCTTATATTTTCTCATGTAAACTTCGGCGCTGCCCCACCATTGGTGGTCGAAATTATCGCCGATCATGTAAACAACAGAATCACCCAAATCACAGTTTACCAGATAATCCAGTCCGAACGCCAGATTATTTTTATATAATTCCTCCATGCCGGCTTTTTTCACAGCGTCACCGTATTCCAGATAACCCCATGCCAACATGCTAGCCGTGTAAGCATTTGTCAATGCGAATTTAAAATGATCTCCGGCATCGAACCAACCGCCCTGCACTTCATCTTCCAGCATGGAATCTGCTCGCCAAGTGACCATGTTCCAATCGGGTAATTCGCCGGACTGCTGGACTTCATAGAAAAACATGGATTTCTGGAGTGCCTCGGCATAATTATAATCGCCAGTTTCAGCATTTGCCGTCACAGAAGATATTTGTATATTCTGTAATGGTGTACTGATTGCAGTTGCACACATTGCCAAGCTTGCAATCCATGCAATTATTTTTTTCATAAGCATTCTCCTTTCGGGTTAATATAATATATAATTTAATTATACAATCATTTTTATTATTTGTCAATTTTCATTTTAGTCTTTCTTCCTTATAACTTTGCATTTCAGCTTTTGAAAGTTTACGAATTGTTATACCACTCTTGACAAGACTTAATTTCAGTATAAAGTACCGAATAATATTGATAACATCAACAATAATCACAGCCAAAAAAAGAATATATATTATAAATTTTCCC
>CAMWJT010000300.1 GCA_947174625.1 uncultured Ruminococcus sp. | reverse complement strand
CCACCTTTCAAAGATCAAATCAACAGATCATAAAAATTTGCAATTACTATAGGCAGAATTCACAAAAATATACATGAGTGCCGGAAAATTCCGTGAAAAGTTCTGATTTTTAAATTCCTGTTTTATAAGATTTATTTTAATCTTGAAAAACCAGATCTGAAATTTGTGTAAATTTGTGAAAAATGCCCTGAAAATGAATGTTGTTTTTGGTCAAGCAGTCAAATTTCAGCAAGTTTGTCATCCATATATTGACGGATTCCAATTTCTATGTTATAATAAAGGTTATACTAGGGGTGAAGTCTATATTTTTATGATTTTATAGATGATTTCTATAACATCATAAATTTATCAGACAAGTTTGTGATCATGATAAGTTGCTATCCTGTATTCCCTATTCCCCCGGAATCCAACCCACAAATCCAAGAGAAAGAAGAGGATTATTTTATGAGAAATAGCCAGAAAATTGCCGTCGGAATCCTCGCCGCTACAGTCGTCTTTGCAGGTTCTGCCAAGTCGACACCTATGCCACGTATTGAAGACGCATTTTTAAATCTGACTGCCGCTGCGGCAGATGATGCGCTTTCCATTTCCAACGGTACTAACGTCCCCGATACCATCGCCAAAGGCAAGGGACTTGCTGTCAAAGGCGTTGTTTCTTCCGAAACATCCGATATTTCTTCCGTCACTGTTGGTATTTACGACTCCAGTCGTAAACTTGTGACCGGTAAGAGCGCACTGCCAAAAGCAAAGTCCTACAACATTGCCAAACTCGACAGCTATATCGAATTTGATAAGCTCCCTGCTGGTACATATACTTATATGGTATTTGCTACCAACGAAACAAGTACGAACTACGTTCTGACAAACAAGAGCTTTACCGTGACAGACGGCAGTACACCACAGACACCGGCTGCAAGCGACACCATGAGCATTTCTAACGGCACTTCCCTGCCGGCAGCGCTCAAAAAAGGCAAGTGCGTTACAGTAAAAGGTGTTGTAACTTCTTCAGATTCTAATATCACTTCTTTGACAGTTGGTGTGTATGACAAAGACGGCAAGCTCATGACCGGCAAGACCGTTGCACCCAATGCCAAGACTTACAATGTCACCAAAGTAGACAGCGATATTGCGTTCAACAAACTTGACAACGGAACTTATACTTACAAAGTCATTGCGACAAATGCCGCAAATACAGATTTTGTCGTTGTTTCCCAGGAATTCGCTGTAACAGCAGACGGCAATGCGCCTGTACAGGATCCTGTTCCCAACCAGAACCCCGGCGCTACAACAGATACTATGTCCATTGCCGGCAGTACAGAAGTCCCGGACAAGCTTGCCAAGGGCAAGACTGTGATCGTAAAAGGCACTGTGACTTCTACAGAATCTAACATCGAATCCCTCACCGTCGGCATCTACGACACACAAGGCAAACTGGTTACCGGCAAGACGGCAATCCCAAATGCAAAAACGTACGACCTGAACAAACTGGATAACTACATTGAGTTCAACAAACTCCCTGACGGCACTTATGCTTACATGGTATTTGCAAGCAATGGTGTATCCAAAAATTACGTCATGGTCAACAAGGCATTCACAGTCGGCGAAGGCAGCGGACAGGTTGCAAGTGACGTTATGGCAATCGCCAACGGCACAACGGTTCCGTCTACCATTGCCAAGGGCAAGGGTGTATCCGTCAAGGGTACTGTTGCATCTGCAAGTTCCGAGATTACATCCCTGACAGTTGGTGTCTATGATACAAATAATAACATGGCAACCGGCAAAACCGTTGCACCCAATGCCAAGACTTATAATTTAAATAAGCTTGACAATGACATCCTGTTCAATCAACTCGCTGAAGGCGATTATACTTATAAAGTATTTGCGTCAAATGCGTCCACGAAAGATTATGCACTGGTAGAACAGAAATTCACTGTCGGCAACAAGACGGCTGCATCCGACCTGCTGACGATTGCCAACGGCACAAGCGTTCCGGAAAGTCTCAAAAAAGGAAGCTGTCTGAATGTCAAAGGCACGGTTTCTTCTGCAACTTCTGATATTAAGTCCGTAACAGTCGGCATCTATGACAGCCAGAACAAGCTTGTTACCGGAAAGACGGCAATCCCGAATGCCAAGACTTATAATCTCAACAAACTGGATTCTTATGTAGAATTCAACAAGCTGACGGACGGCGAATATTCTTATATGGTATTCGCAACGAATGCTGCCAATACAAATTATGTCATCACAAATCAGAAGTTCACAGTCGGCAATGCCACGAGTTCCAATTCCGGAACAACCAGTTCTAACGAAAAAGGCATTTCCTTCACGGGCGGTACAAGCATCCCGGAGACAATCAGCAAGGGCAGAGGGGTAGCAGTCCGTGGGACAATTAATTCTGATTCCACAATCAAAGCTGTGACAGTTGCGATTTATGATGCCAACAACAAGCTCGTGACAAGCAAATCCGTTGCACCGGATGCTTCCAGCTATGACCTGAAGAATATTGATAAATATATCGAATTCGACAAACTCCCGGCTGGTGCTTATACTTACAGAGTTGCTGTGACAACAACGACAACGAAAGACCACACGGCTGACAGACAGACATTTAACGTAAAATAATTAAATAATTAATTAAATCATGATT
>CAMWJT010000299.1 GCA_947174625.1 uncultured Ruminococcus sp. | reverse complement strand
TTATTATATTCTGCCAAGTTGATATAACAATGCGTTGCAAATAGCAGCCGCAACTGTAATGCCGCCCTTTCTGCCTTGTGAAGCAATATACGCAACACCGGAACGCATGATCATTTCTTTGGATTCTACGACATTGACAAAACCAACCGGGACAGCAATGATTAATTCTGGTGTAATTTTTTTCTCCCGGATCAGTTCTGCTAATTGATATAATGCCGTCGGCGCATTCCCGATTGCAAAAATCAACTTTTTTTTCTGTTCTTTCTGGAGCATACATGCTTTTTCCATAGAGACCATGGCTCTTGTCACCTGCCGGGCTTTTGCCTGCCCGGCAACATCCGGGTCAGACATAAAGCAATAAGCATCCCCTCCGAATGCTCGGAGCGTTTTTTTATGGATTCCTGCAAGGGTCATGTTGGTATCTGTGACAATACATGCGCCGTTTTTTAACGCTTGCAAAGCTTTTTCCACGGCAGATTCTGAAAATTTCAGATTCTGGATATAATCAAAATCTGCTGTTGTGTGAATGACACGTTTCAGGATTAACTTCTGATTTTCAGGCATTGCTGCATAATTCAGATATGCCGTAGCTGTTTTTGTCAATTCTTCTTCAATGACTGCAAAACTCCTGTTTTCAATTTCATCCGGTCTGACAAATTCCAACTGCAAGAAAATTCCTCTTTTCTGATAATTCTAAATTTTAATTTTATTTTAATTTAATAATTGATACGCTTCTACCTGTGCGCTTGAAAAATCTGCTGTGTCTTGATATGCCGCCAGCGCAAAATCAAATAATTTCGCCGCAATGACTGCACCTGTCCCCTCCCCCAGACACATGTCACAATCCAGATACGCTTTTAATCCGATTGCATCCAGTGCAAGTTTTCCGGCAGGTTCTGCGGAACAGTGCGACGCAAACAGAAAATTCCGGCAAGCCGGCGCAAGCCGGACGGCACAATTTGCCGCCACAGCAGAAATAAATCCGTCAATCATGACCGGAATCCGATAGACAGCTCCCCCCAGAAATGCACCCGTCATTGCACACAGATCAAATCCGCCGAGTTTGGTCAGAACATCAAGAACATTTTTCGGATCTGGCTTGTGCAATGCAATCGCATCCCGGATCACCTGAATTTTATGGACAACACCTGCACTTGTCAGTCCTGCCCCCTTGCCAGTTACCTGTGCCGGATCAATCTGCTCCAAAACGGACAGGACTGCACTGGAAGTTGTTGTATTTCCGATACCCATTTCACCGGTTAAAATCAAATCATAGCCCTGCTGTTTTTTTTCACGGACAAGCGTAATTCCTGTCAGGATTGCTGTTTCACATGCTTCACGGGTCATTGCCGGTTCTTTTGCAAAATTTTTCGTGCCGTACGCAATTTTACGGACATCCAGACCGGGACAGTCCAGATCTTCCGCAATACCGACATCTACCGGAAACACATCCGCATGACAGATCCGGGACAAGCTATTGACAGTTGCCAAGCCTTTTGTAAAATTCCGGGTCACAGTGGCAGTCACTTCCTGTCCGGTCTGCGTGACGTTCTCTGCGACAATGCCATTGTCTGCACAGAAAATCAGGACAGCCTTCCGGAATTCTGTTACCGGAAATTCTGCTGAACCGGTAATCCCGGCAAGTTGGATGATCATTTCTTCCAGGCGACCAAGACTGCGCAGCGGTTTGGCAATCGCATCCCAATGCTGTTGTGCTTTTTGCATGGCAAGCTGATTCAGTGATTCTGATTGTATCAGTTCAAGATAATTATTTAAATTTTGCATTCACACGCACCCGATTTCTATTCAGAGATTCAGTATTTCTAATGTTTTTTCATCTTCAATACCACGGCAGAATTTATCCAGAACTTTCTGAAATAACACCTGCTCCGGTACAGCATATTTAAACAATGTCATACAGGAACGGAGTTTATAGGCATCTGGATAGCCGAATACTGCCCTCGGGTCATCTGTTTCAATATGCAGGAGTTCTTGGGTGATTGCAATCAGCCTTGCACCAAGAACAGGATGTGCATAGTAATCCTTTGCTTCTGACAAATCCCTGATAGAAAAATAAGCAGTTGTCCCGCTCCAGCCCAAGCCCTGAATCTGCGGAAATACATACCACATCCAGCAGGAAATTTTTCTTCCCTGTTTTATTTCAGATAAAGCAGTCTGATAAGTTTCGCCAAAACTATAACCATGATTCTGCGCATGGATAAATTTCTGTAAATCTGTGAAATATAATTCTATGCCGAGAACGCCATATTTTTCTTGTTTTTCATGGGAATAATATTCGTCCATATGCTCCGGCACAGGCGTTTCAGAAGCCGTATAACCGAGTTTTTCCTTTGGCAATGAAGCGTACAGTTCAGAAAACGTGTTAAAATGATGCAGAGCCATTACCCGTGTCTGTATCTTGCTGTCCGGATTATCCAGGCAGGAAAATTCGATAAAATCACCAATCTGTACTTTTTGTCTTTTTTCATCATGCAGTCTTAGTTCTATTGTTTTACTGCCATTTTTGATTTTCTCAAACGGAGAAGATTTCAATTTCATCTGATGAAGCATAATATATCCTCCAATCTCTTCTCTCTTAAACACCGCTCAGAGCAAAAGAGACAAGAGGAAATAAACTATGCGGAATTAA
>CAMWJT010000298.1 GCA_947174625.1 uncultured Ruminococcus sp. | reverse complement strand
TGTCTGAATCTGGAATGAAAAACCGATTGCCGGGACTGCATCTCCGTATTTCTGCGCTTCAAAAAAATTCATGAAATAATTTTCATCTGTGAGCATCTCTTCTTTCCGGATTTTCCCGGACAGATCTTCAAATAATCCCTTGCTCCAGAAACTCAGAAACGGCAAATCATCTGTACAGATTACATCCGCAACAATTCCGTCTGTCATATCCTGCTGCATCTGCTGGAGTGCCGTCCGGTATTCGTCATTCATCCCATATTTTGTCATGTAATTCACAGGAACAATGCGGATTGTCTCACTCTGTCTGTTGAAATCCTGTATCTTTTCTGTCAGATCATCTGATAATCCAATCCCTGCAAGTGTAAGAACTTTTGTATTGGCAATTGCTTCCTGAGAACGTTCATGCAAGAGCCATAGTTCTGTAGATTGATAACTGACAGAATTTTGTATTTTATAACGTCTGCAACTGAGAAGAATTTGTCCATCTGGGAGAACTTTCATATCTTTTATAGAATCCGGAGAAAAATCGGAACAGCTCCAGTCAACAAGCATTTCTTTGGCATCGCCTGAGACACCATACAATCCGCTTTGCAGATTCAGAAAATAATCATATGTCCCACAGCCGTCCACAATCACATGCTGAATGCCTCTGGTTTCTTCCTCCTCCGGAACAATCGCAACAGGTGTGATTTTCATTGTCTGTGGGTCTACAATCCCGTATTGTTTTTTATAAATGCCCTGTGTATAATATTCCAGTCCGATTCTGTGATCTGCCGTGTGGAACATACGAAATCCCTGGATATTTTCCGCATCCTCATACTCTCCCCCGATTGTGCCAAGCAGATGATAAGAAGCATCAAAAACAGAAAGTATTTCATCTGCGCCGTCTCTCGTCTTGATATATAGATTTCCGTCCCGATCCATTGTGTTTTCGGAATAATAGGTAATTTCATCTTCAAACAGATCCGGCAGTGTATAACAATCCAACAGCTCCATTTCTGTGTTATAAATTTCTGCATATAATGGCTTTTCTTCCAGAATTCTATAATTATCATCTATGATGTGGGTAGCATACAGAATCATACTGTTGCCGTCCGGCATTTCCATTGCACCAAGCATACTGATAAAATGACTTTCATCCTGGTTTTTCAGATATTCCAGTGTATCAGTTTCTTTTTTTCCGGTAGAAATCTGATAGTTAAAATCTGGTGTCACGATATAATCCCCTACAGATAGATAATTTTCAGTATTTTCTAATGGATTTTCTGAATTGACCGGCAGACGAGTCCCTGCATACGAATGATGCAATTCTACAGTCAGCGTTGCACCAATTCTGGGGGATTGTTTTTCACAACCTGAAAACTGGAAACACATTGTCAATGCCAACAGAGCTGCTGACAGAACGGCTATGATTTGTTGTTTCATAAAAAGCCCCTCCCTGAAATTTTTAAAATTCTATTTTAAATACAACCCCATCCTGAAAAACCTGACAGAAAAACAGCAATTTCTTTGAGATTTTTTAAAATTTGTGAATTACAACAAAATTCGGAGCTGAAAATTAGATAACATGCCGCATTATTTTCTGAAAAATGCAAGCAGAAAACTTGACATCCCAGGAAAACTATGCTATAATAAACGTGCTGAAATTATAAATTTTAATTTTCTTTCAAGGAGTGATTCATCAGATGTCTTTGATTTCTGATTCTAATTATCATTATCCCAGAATTTTAACCATGCAGGACATTTCCTGTGTCGGACAATGTTCCCTGACGGTCGCTCTGCCGATTCTGTCGGCTTGCGAAATAGAAACCTGCGTCCTGCCGTCAGCAGTTCTGTCTACACATACTTCCGGATTCCAAAATTTTACTTGTCATGACCTGACGGACGAAATCCCCGCAATTCTTCGCCACTGGGACAGCGAAAACATCCGGTTTGATGCAATCTATACCGGTTACCTTGCCAATCAGAAACAGATCGCACAAGTGCTGAACATCCGGGAAATCTGCGGCACACCGGACTGCAAGCTGATTGTTGATCCGGCTATGGCAGATCATGGCGCATTATACCCGGCATTTGATACCAGTCATGTTTCTGCCATGCAGGAACTATGCTCCCATGCGGATTTTATTCTCCCGAATCTGACAGAAGCCTGTTTATTAACAGATACTCCCTATACAGAAACTTATACTCCGGATTTTATTACAAATATTCTGCACCAATTAAAAAATCTTGGCACAAAAAATATCATTCTGACGGGTATCAGTTATGAAGCATCTTCCACAGGTGTTGTGATTGCCGATCATCAGGAGATCCAATATTACAAGCATCAAAAAATCGCACAGCATTGTCACGGAACAGGCGATATTTACGCATCCGTCTTCACGGGAGCTTATCTGCACGGAAAGAATGCTTACGAAGCCGCAAAGATTGCTGCGGATTTTACCGTTTCTTGTATTGAGAAAACAAAAGATGACCCGGATCACTGGTACGGTGTGAAATTTGAACTTGTTCTTCCGGAACTGATCCGGAATATTAAGAAGAAAGAAAGAAACAAACAAACAGATGAAAGCAGTAGTTGACATTATAAAAAGTAACAGCCCATTAAATGATGATGAGTATTCTATTATAGAATGTATATTTTATGCTATAG
>CAMWJT010000297.1 GCA_947174625.1 uncultured Ruminococcus sp. | reverse complement strand
AACCCCCGACCTGCTGATTACAAATCAGCTGCTCTACCAACTGAGCTACACCAGCGTATTTTTTTGTGCCTCACAACAGTATTTATTATAGCATATATTTTCTGATTTGTCAAGTGTTTTTTGAAAAAAATTTAAAAAAATTTTTCGGACAGAATTTTGTCGGAATATCGTGATTTTTATGATTTTTGAGATTGTTTTCTGCCGGTTCTGTGAAATTATTGTGAAAATTCAATAAATCTCAACTGCGATTTTGTTTCAAAATTCTGCTCTTTGCATCCCTCGGAATACTTGACTTTTTGCTGAAAAAAGAGTATGATTATAAATAATATCCCGAAATTTCAGAAATTTAGAAATTCAGAAAGGAAGATACAGCATGATGAATCTGATGAATGAAACTGAAAAATTCCAGAAAGAAGGACTGACGTTTGACGATGTGTTATTAATCCCTGCCAGATCCGAAGTCACTCCCAATATGGTCTCGCTCCAGACAAAATTGACAGCCAATATCACGCTCAATACGCCCGTTCTCACAGCCGCAATGGATACTGTGACAGATGCCCGGATGGCAATTGCCATCGCCAGAGAGGGCGGCATTGGTATTATTCATAAAAATATGTCGATTGAACAGCAGGCAAACGAAGTTGACAAAGTGAAGCGTTCCGAAAATGGTGTTATCGTGGATCCGTTTTCCCTCACAGCAGACAAGCTGGTAGCAGATGCAGATGCACTCATGGGAAGATTCCGGATTTCCGGTGTGCCGGTCGTGGATGCAGATAAAAAATTAATCGGCATTATCACCAACAGAGATATGCGTTTCCTGACGGATTTCAACACACCCATCAGCGAAGTGATGACAAAAGAAAATTTAATTACTGCGCCAGTTGGTACGACACTGAAACAAGCGCAGGAAATCCTGAGTCAGCACAAGATTGAAAAGCTCCCGATCGTAGACGAAAATCAGGTACTCAAAGGCTTGATTACGATCAAAGATATTGAAAAATCCGTGAAATTCCCGAACTCCGCAAGAGATGCCCAGGGCAGACTGTTATGCGGTGCAGGGATTGGCATGACGGCAAACATGCTCGAACGTGCAGAAGCACTTATCCATGCACAGGTGGATGTTTTAGTCCTGGATTCTGCACATGGTCACAGTGCGAATATTATCAACGCATTGAAGAAATTAAAAGAAAAATTCCCGGATACACCTGTCATTGCCGGAAATATTGCAACAGCCGAAGCCGCAGAAGAATTAATCAAAGCCGGTGCGGATTGTCTGAAAGTCGGCATTGGTCCGGGTTCGATCTGTACAACAAGAGTGGTTGCCGGGATTGGTGTACCGCAGATCACGGCTGTCTATGATGTGGCATCCGTGGCGAAAAAATACAATATTCCGGTCATTGCAGACGGCGGTATCAAATACTCCGGCGATATTGTGAAAGCACTTGCCGCTGGTGCGGACGTTGTCATGCTCGGCAGTCTGCTTGCCGGATGTGAAGAAGCGCCCGGCGATACGGAGATCTACCAGGGCAGACAGTTCAAAGTTTATCGTGGCATGGGCAGTCTGGGTGCTATGGCAAATGGTTCAACAGACAGATACTTCCAGGAGGGTGCCAAGAAACTGGTACCGGAGGGCGTGGAAGGACGTGTACCATACAAGGGCGCACTGGCAGATACGATCTTCCAGTTAATCGGCGGTATCCGTGCGGGTATGGGTTATTGTGGCTGTGCAACGATTCCGGAGCTTTGGGAAAAGGCAAAATTCGTCCGGATTACAGGCGCAGGACTCAAAGAAAGTCATCCGCATGACATTTACATTACGAAAGAAGCGCCGAATTATTCTGCACAGATCTGAAATTCCGGATTTTGAAGTTTTAAAAAATCCTCCTGTCTGGCAGGGGGATTTTTTGGATCATTCGGCATAAACGACTTATTTTCTTCAGATCGTGTACTTTCCGGACACAAATTGTTGATTTTCATTGCATCAGGCAAAGATTCATGCTATAATAGATTCTGTTGCAGGAAAATTTTCCAAAACTAATTTAAATCCAAAGGAGATCTTAAACTATGAAATTCAAAAAATTAGCCGCTGCTCTGGCATGTCTGCTTGTATTCGCTGAGACAACTGCCGTTGTCTTTCCGGAAATGACAGAATCCGTTGTATTGTCTGCAAATGCAGCAGAAACCGGTACACTTGGTGAATTGACCTATACAATAAATGATGGCTATGTTGCAATCTCTGATTGTGATACATCCGTGACCAATGTTGAGATTCCAAGTGAAATTGAGGGACTCCCTGTCACAGAAATTGCAAATTCCGCTTTTGAAAACTGTGCCTTGATGACAAGTGTGAGCATTCCGGACAGTGTGACAAAAATCGGCTATAAGGCATTCAAGGGATGCGTAATGTTGAAATCTCTCACAATTCCCGATAGTGTGACAGAAATCGTTGGTTACAGCTATTCGAGTGATTATGGTGCATTCCAGGGGTGTACCAATCTGGAAACAGTTACAATTGGAAATGGGTTGCATGCAATCGGAAAAGAGGCATTCAAGGGCTGTACAAGCCTGACATTACTGACACTGGGTGAAAATGTGAATACAATTGGAGCGTCCGCATTTTCCGGCTGTGCTTCTCTTGGAAACTTCACAATTCCGGGAAAAGTGATAACTTTGGGCA
>CAMWJT010000296.1 GCA_947174625.1 uncultured Ruminococcus sp. | reverse complement strand
TGATGTTCTCTGACAGACTGAAAACTTGCCGGATTCTCGTGAATACACCGTCTTCTCTGGGTGGTATCGGCGATCTGTATAATTTCAAGTTTGCACCATCTCTGACATTGGGATGCGGTTCGTGGGGTGGTAACTCTGTATCGGAGAATGTCGGTGTCAAGCATTTATTGAATATCAAGACTGTTGCAGAACGCAGAGAAAATATGCTCTGGTTCAGGACACCGCAGAAAGTATACTTCAAGAAAGGTTGTCTGCCGGTTGCCCTGGATGAATTAAAGAATGTTATGGGCAAAAAACGTGCATTCCTGGTAACTGATGAATTTTTATATAAAAACGGCTTCACCAAAGTAATTACGGATAAACTCGACGAAATGGGCATTGCCTATACAGTCTTTGCAGATGTACAACCCGATCCAACGCTGGAATCTGCACAGAAGGGTGCAGACGCTATGCGTAAATTCGAGCCGGATTGTATTATTGCACTTGGTGGCGGTTCTGCCATGGATGCCGGTAAGATTATGTGGGTACTCTATGAACACCCGGAAGCTGACTTCCTGGATATGGCAATGCGCTTTATCGACATCCGCAAGAGAGTCTACACATTCCCGAAAATGGGCGAAAAAGCATATTTTATCGCCATCCCGACTTCTTCCGGTACAGGTTCGGAAGTAACACCATTTGCTGTCATCACAGATCAGGAAACCGGTCAGAAATATCCGCTTGCCGATTATGAATTATTGCCGAATATGGCAATTATTGATACTGATCTGATGATGAGTGCGCCAAAGGGTCTGACTTCTGCATCCGGTATTGATGCCATGACACATGCTTTGGAAGCTTATGCGTCCGTCATGGCAACGGATTATACAGACGGTCTTGCGATCCGGGCAATGCAGTTGATTTTTGAGTATCTCCCGATTGCCTACAATGACGGCACGAATGTCATTGCCCGTGAGAAAATGGCGAATGCGTCCACGCTTGCCGGTATGGCATTTGCAAATGCGTTCCTGGGTGTTTGTCATTCTATGGCACACAAGCTCGGTGCTTATCATCATCTGCCACACGGTGTCGCAAATGCGCTGTTAATCACAGATGTGATGCGGTTCAATGCTTGTGAAAAACCTGCAAAAATGGGAACATTCTCACAGTATCAGTATCCGCATGCACTGGAACGTTATGTAGAATGTGCCAAAGCCTGCGGTGTGACCGGTGCAGATAATCAGGAAATCTTCGAGAATTTCATTCAGAAACTGGAAGATCTCAAAACTACGATCGGTATCAAGAAAACTATTAAAGATTATGGCATTGACGAACAGGAATTTTTAAACAGTCTTGATAAAATGTCCGAAGACGCTTTTGATGATCAGTGTACTGGTGCAAATCCGAGATTCCCGTTGATTTCTGAAATCAAAGCCCTGTATCTGAAAGCATACTACGGCGAATAATAAAAAAATAAATTGACTGTTCTGAAATCTGAAATCTCAGAACAGTCATCCCCAGGGGGATGATAGAATCATGATGAATGAAAATCCGGGATCTTTCCGTGTACCGGAAAAAATTTATTTCAAAAAAGGCTGTCTGCCTGTTGCCCTGGAAGAACTGAAATATGTTTATCACAACCAAAAAGTCCTGGTTGTGACAGATCCTGATTTGCAGAAACAAGGGAAATTAAAGCTTATTACGGATAAGTTCAATGAATTGGGCATTACCTATGCAATCCATGATGTCAATACCGGTATGACAAATGCTGTGAGAATATTTGAACCAGATTGTATTCTTGCATTTGGGGAAGAGGTTCTCATGTCCCTGGTAAGTAATCTTTTTAATCTTTTCATAGCTGATAAAAAAATATATTTGATTACCGTGCCTTGTTTTGCAGGAATGTATTCGCAGGTACAACCAATTTCTTCAGATATGGTGATTATTGATACTGATCTGATGGACAATGCGCCGGATATGATCCGCCGGTTTATTCGTGGTGCATTATATCAGGCAATCAATGCTTGTGATTCTCCTTATGCAACGGACTATAGCGACAGTATGGCAATCCAGGCAATCCATTTAATTTTTGCATATTTGCCGGAAGTATTAGAAAATCCCAATCATGCGTATGCAATGGAAAAATTAGCGTCTGCTGGTACAATGGCAGGGATTGCTCATTTTAATGCTCATGCCCGTACCAGTTTTGATAAATCTGAAAATCATGCACGCTGTGCAGAACTGCTTGGCATGGATTTAGAAACATTCACACGGAAACTAGAAGAAATTGCAAAGCTTTATTAATTTACTATTAATTTAATTTTTTATTCTGAAAGGAGGCTTTTTTCATGGAAGAACAGAATGTCCTTGAAAAACGTCCGAAAAAGGTAATCTATCGTGACGGCGAGTATGCTGTCAAGAGCTTTGACCCGGATTATTCCAAGTCGGATGTGCTTAACGAAGCACTCAATCAGGCAAGAGTGGAAGAAACTGGTCTGCCGATCCCGAAGCTTGTGGATGTCCGCAAAAATGGCGAAAAGTGGGAAATCGTCATGGAGTATATCCCCGGCAAGACACTCAAACAGATCATCACGGAAGAGCCGGAGCGTGAAGAAGAAATTCTCAATCAGTTTGTTGATATTCAGTTGATGATTCACCAGCACACAGCACCATTGCTGAATAAGTTGCAGGACAAAATGAAGCGCAAGATTTGTGAAACAAAAC
>CAMWJT010000295.1 GCA_947174625.1 uncultured Ruminococcus sp. | reverse complement strand
GCCCCAGACAGGGCTGAATTTTATTTGATTTGATTTATTTTAGATTGCTTCTGCCGGGAAATTGTTTTTTTCTGCCCAGTCCAGAATGTCCGAATCCGCAGGCGCATGAATCACGCACGGCGCTCCGGATTCAAATTCGATTTCTCCAAGTCCCCAGTTATCGCAGGAAAGCGCTGGATTCAAAATTGACAAATCCTGCAAATTCAGACAATTCGTCAGCATTTCTTCTCCTGTCTCTGTGACAGATGCCGGGATTGTCAGTTCTGTCAGATTCATGCAATTGGAGAATGCCCCCCGACCGATTGCCGTCACAGATGCCGGGATGTTGATTTCTGAAAGCATTTCGCAGTCAGCGAATGCCTGTTCATTGATAATCTGGATCGTATCAGGCAATGTAATGCTTGTCACATCCCAGGCGGCTTCAAACGCATATTGCCCGATTTCCGTCACCGGATAACCCCCGATCTGGGACGTAATCATAAGTTCCGTGTCAGATCCGGTAAAATCCAGGATGATTGCCGTTCCGTCCGCATGGATTTCATAGACAAACTGCTCCAGACTGGTAGCATCCGGGTCAATGTCCGTGGAATCCGGGAGCAATGTTTCTGCCGGCGGTTCAGATGTCGGATACAACGACAAATCAAACGCAGTTTCTTCCGGAATTGCGTTCTCTTCTTCGGGATTCTGGATTATTTCCGGATTATCCGGATTATCTGAATTATCCGGACTGGCATCACAACTGCACAGGCACATCCCGGAAAGACTGACCAGGCATATAAAAATGATTTTTTTAAAAATTCTCATGATCTCTTGTTCCTCATCTTGGCACGCTGTGCATTATCCAGAATGCGTTTGCGGATTCTTAAATTTTTCGGTGTGACTTCCAGTAATTCATCATCTGCCAGGAATTCGAGACAATCTTCCAGGCTCATAATTCTCGGCGGTACAAGCCGGAGTGCATCATCACTGCCGCTGGCACGGGTATTTGTGAGATGTTTTCTCTTGCAGACATTGACAACAAGATCATCTGCTTTCGGAGAAACCCCGACTACCATGCCTTCATAAACCGGAACACCTGCACCGATAAAGAGCGTGCCACGTTCCTGTGCATTGTATAATCCGTAAGTGACAGCTTCGCCGGATTCATGACAGATCAGAGAACCGGCGCTCCGTCTGGGGATGTCGCCTTTGTAGGGAATATAACTGTCAAAGACACTGCTCATGATGCCTTCGCCACGGGTATTGGTGAGAAATTCGCTCTTGTAACCGAATAATCCACGGGACGGGATTAAAAATTCCAGACGGGTTCTTGTGCCTTGCGGCTGCATGGACTGCAATTCGCCCTTGCGAGTTCCCATTTTTTCCATGACTGTGCCGACACACTCTTCCGGGACGTCCACGACAAGACGTTCCTGCGGTTCGCAGAGTTTGCCGTTGATGGTTTTATATAATACTCTGGGAGTAGAGACAGATAATTCATAACCCTCACGGCGCATATTTTCTACCAAAATAGATAAGTGCATTTCACCACGTCCGGCAACGCTGAACGAATCTGTATTGTCTGTTTCAGTGACTCGCAGAGAGACATCCCGGAGCAGTTCTTTAAATAAGCGTTCCCGGAGCTGTCGGGATGTGACATATTTGCCGTCACGTCCTGCAAACGGACTGTCATTGACGGAGAATGTCATTTCGACAGTCGGTTCACTGATGTGTGTGAACGGCAAAGCTTCCGGCTGTTCCGGAGCGCAGATCGTGTCGCCGATCGTAATATCCGGAATGCCGCTTAAAATAACAATATCGCCGACGGTTGCCGTTTCGGTATTAACTTGTGCCAGTCCCTGCATCTGTGCGAGGGAGACAATTTTTGCCGAATTATGCTTTTCAGGCTGATTGGAATTGACAACCACAACGGGCTGATTGACTTTGACAGAACCTCTCTGGATCTTGCCGACAGCGATTCTGCCGACATAATCGTTATAATCAATGGAAGATACCAACATCTGGAAAGGCTCTTCTGGTTCACCTTCCGGCGGTGCAATATAATCCAGGATGGTTTCAAATAATGGTGTCAGATCCTTGCCGGGCTGATCTTTATCACGGGAAGCCGTACCGCTTCTGCCAGAGCAATATAAAATCGGGCTTTCAAGCTGGATGTCATCCGCATCCAGATCCAGTAATAATAACTGGACTTCGTCAGCGATTTCGTCAAGCCGGGCATCCGGTCTGTCAATCTTGTTCACGACGATAATAATTTTATGACCCATTTCCAGGGCTTTGGATAGCACAAATCTGGTCTGTGGCATCGGACCTTCGGCGGCATCTACTAATAAGATCACACCGTCCACCATAGATAAGACACGCTCGACTTCGCCGCCGAAATCGGCATGACCGGGGGTATCAATAATATTAATCTTGATGTCCTTGTACTGGACAGCCGTGTTTTTCGCCAGGATGGTAATGCCTCTTTCCCGTTCAATCTCATTGGAATCCATGACACGTTCAGCGACAGCCTGGTTTTCCCGGAAGACACCGCCCTGTTTGAGCATCTCATCCACAAGCGTGGTCTTGCCGTGATCGACATGGGCAATGATGGCAATATTTCTTAAATTTTCTCTGATCATAAAAAAAGCATCCTTTCTTTGATTTTTTATTTTTTAAATTTTTTATTTCGCTTTTCCAGTATAGCAAAATTTTTCGGAATTTCAAA
>CAMWJT010000294.1 GCA_947174625.1 uncultured Ruminococcus sp. | reverse complement strand
TTTCAGTATAGCATAAAAAAAGCGTTCTGTCAATAAAAAATTTCTGTCCGGATGGCTTGACAATTCCGGAAAAATGTACTATAATAAATAAGATACTGGATTTGTTAGGGCAAAGCCCTGATTTTTTGTACTTGAAAGGAGAGCCATTCATGGAAAAGAAAAGAAGAATGTCAAGAGAAGGTTTTGAAAATCTCAAAACCGAACTCGAAGAGTTAATTAACGTCCAGCGTGTCGACGTTGCACAGAAACTGAAAGAAGCACGTTCTTACGGCGACTTGTCCGAAAATGCCGAATATGATGAAGCCAAGAACGAACAGGCATTGTTGGAATCCAGAATTGCAGAACTGAAATATATTATTGAAAATGCCGAAATTGTGGATGATGACAGCCTGAATCTGGACGAAGTCGATATTGGGATGGTCGTAACGCTGAAAAAAATCGGCACGGATAAGATCGAACAACTGAAAATTGTCGGCACAAATGAAGCCAATTTCCGGGAACATAAAATTTCGGATGAATCCCCGATCGGCAGGGCAGCCATGCGGAAAAAAGTCGGCGATATTTTTACAGTAGAAGCACCCGCAGGCGAAATCCAATATGAAATCCTGGAAATTGCAAGAGATATTCAGAAAGAAGCGTGATAATAAATGCAGGAAAATACAAATAATAATATAAATAATACACAAAATCCAATAACAGATACCACGGATTACAGACAGATCCGGCTTGATAAGCTAAACGGCATGAAAGAATCCGGTGTGGATCCGTTCACGCTGACAAGTTATCCGGTATCTGTGAAAAATGCAGAACTCCGGGAAATCTATGAACAGAAAGAAAAAGAAGTCCTGGATGCCGCAGACGGTGACGAAGAAAAGATAACCGCCGGACTGGAAAAAATCAAGCAGGAAACAATCCACATTGCCGGACGGATTATGAGCTGGCGCAGAATGGGAAAAGCGCATTTTCTGGATGTCCGAGATCATACAGACCGTATGCAGGTCTATGTCCGCATGAATGATATTGGAAAAGAGGCATTTGAAGCGTTCCGGAAATGGGACATCGGCGATATTATCGGCATTGAAGGCTTTGTATTCCGGACGATGAAAGGCGAAATTTCCGTCCATGCCAAAAGCGTGACGCTCCTGTCAAAATCGCTGTTGCCATTGCCGGAAAAATGGCATGGACTCAAAGATCAGGATATGCGTTACAGACAACGTTATCTGGATTTAATCTGCAACCCGCAAGTAAAAGATACATTCGTGAAGCGCAGTCAGATCATGCGTGAGATCCGGAATTATCTGGATAATCTCGGTTATGTCGAAGTTGACACACCGGTACTGCTCCCGATTGAGATCGGCGCAGCGGCAAAGCCGTTCGTGACGCATCATAATACACTCCATATGGACATGTATCTGAGAATCGAAACAGAATTGAATTTAAAGCGTCTGATCGTCGGCGGATTTGATAAAGTCTATGAAGTCGGCAGAATTTTCCGCAATGAGGGCATGGATCAGTCCCACAATCCGGAGTTTACAACAGTAGAGATGTACCAGGCATATACAGATTATATCGGCATGATGGACTTGATCGAGAACATGTACCGGACGATCACCCGGAATGTTTGCGGTACGGATGTCATCACATACCAGGGGACAGAGATTGCAATCGGCAAGCCGTGGGAGAGATTGACCATGATCGAAGCCGTGAAGAAATATGCCGGTGTGGATTATCATGACTGGGCAACGGATGAAGATGCCAGAGCCTGCGCAAAGGCGCATCATGTGGAAGTCGAAGAGGGCAATGCTGCGACCAAGGGACATGTGCTGATTGCGTTCTTTGATGAATTTGTAGAAGAAAAATTAATCCAGCCGACAATTATTTATGATTATCCGGTAGAGAATTCACCGCTTGCCAAGAGAAAGCCGTCTGATCCGGCATTCACAGAACGTTTTGAATATTTCATGTATGCAAGAGAGATGGGCAATGCGTTCTCAGAATTAAATGACCCGATTGACCAGAAGGAACGGTTTGAAAAGCAGGTACAGGCAAAACGTGCGCAGGGCAATCAGAATTGTCAAGTAGATGAAGATTATATCACAGCACTGGAGTATGGTCTTCCTCCGACGGGCGGATTAGGTTTCGGCGTGGACAGACTTGTTATGCTGTTGACAGACAGCGCATCCATCCGTGATGTTCTGTTATTCCCGACTATGAAACCAATTGCACAGACTGCACAGAATCCGGACACAGCCGAATAATTTTCAAGAACGGATTTCCGTGTGAAATCCGTTCTTTGCTATTATTTAAATTTAATTCAGGAGTGTGAGATTTAATCTGTTATGAATGAAAAAAATCAGAAAAATCAAAAATCTGCCAAAAAATCCGTGTTTGAAATTGCACAGGAAATGGAACAGCAGGAACGGGAGCAACAGCGTCATGCACAGGAGATTCTTCAAAAGCAGAAAGAACAACAGCGTCTTGCTTATGAAGAACAGCTCCGGCAGGAAAAATTAGAATTAATCCGGCTCAAGCAAGGTGTGATTGCAGAAAGTGATACGATTCATGAAGAGCAGGAAGAACAGAAAAAATATACTCTGTTTCAGAAAATTTCTAATTTTTTCTATGCGAATCAATGGTGGCTTGGTATCTGTGCATTTTTCGCCATTCTTGCCGGATTTCTGGTCTGGCAGGTGGTCACGACAGTCCATCCG
>CAMWJT010000293.1 GCA_947174625.1 uncultured Ruminococcus sp. | reverse complement strand
GTAATAGTAACAGGAAACATATTGCAAGGGAGGGCTTCCATGGAGCAAGGGATCGAAAGCTATCTCCGTTTTCTGAAAGGCGATCCGTCAGAATTTAAAGTAATTATTACGTTGTACTGGGACAGTCTGCTGTTGTTTACGAACAGTTATGTACATAATTTGTCTGATGCGGAGGACATTGCGCAGGAAGCCATGATTCAATTGTCTATCAAACGTCCCAGACTGGCGCATGAGAATCAGCTCAAAGCGTATCTGTTTAAAATATGTCGTAATCGGGCGATTAATTATCTGAAGAAACAAAAACGGAATCTTTCCATGACACAGGAGCTGACGGAAAATATCAAAGATGAAATGCAGGAAGTTGTCACACGGATGGAACTCCAGGAATCCAGGATACAGCTCCATTATGCCATGCAGAAATTAAAGACAGAATACCGGGAGATATTATATCTCCGGTATTTTGAACAACTCAGCATGTATGAATGCGCCAGAATTATGAAATGTTCCGAAAAGAAAGCAGCATCCATCAGTTACCAGGCTCGTCAGCAATTACGGAAAATTCTGGAAAAGGAGGGATTTTGCATTGAAGACCTATGATGAAGTGTTCCGGAATGTCATGGAAGCAACCAATGCGCACCGCAGAAAAGTAAAAAGAATACAAAGTACAATTTCAGCATCTGTCATCTGTGTCGTCTGTATCATCGGTGCTTCTATGTATGTACGACTGAAAAAACCGGAATCCGTTCCGCCCGGACAGGAGACAACAACAGATTGCCGTAATATGCAGATGATCCAGGAAACAGATCATATAACTCCTATAAAAAATACAGAAACCGGAACAGAAAGCAAGGAAATTCCTGGAGAGACACAGGAAAATTTTCAGGAAGCTTCTCAGGAATCCACGGAAGAAACACAATCCTTAAACAGCCAGGAAAGTGATATGACAACAGAGATTGCAGAATCCGGAACGCACCAGACAACGCAGGTACATCAAACGGAAATCAAAACAGAAATCAGAATTGAAATGATTGAAATCATTGAAATCATTGAAATTATCGAAACATTGGCATCCGGGACAGAACCTGCCGTTATACCTGTACAACCGGAGGAATCCGAGAGTTATCCGGAAAACACAGGTATCTTGGTGTCAACTGAGACATTAGAAATATTAGAAACACCGGAGATATTAGAGACATCAGAGATATTAGAAACCCTAGAAACATTGCCAGCTGGGATGTCATCAAGAGAGACATCAGCAGCACTTGAGACAACAGCATTTGAGACAACAACAACGACAACAACAACCACCACCACAGTTCCGGAAATGCCAGAGGAATTTGAAATTTTTTCGGATTTCCCGACAGATCAAACCAGAACAGAAACGATAGTTTCATGATGACTAAAAATTATGATAAATTTCAAGAAAAATTTGTGATAATTGCTATTGCATTTCTGAAAAATTTATGTTAAAATAATAATAAAATATTTCAGATTGGAGTTACAAAATAGGTAGCCAAAACATTGACAAAAGTGTGTAAACATGGTAAAATATACGAAAAAAAGACATAAGGTTTTGAAAAAAATGCTAAAAAGTTATAAAACAGAAATCTATCCAACTGCAAAACAAAAACAAATCATTCACAGAACTATCGGTGTATGCAGGTTTGTGTACAATTTTTATCTGGCACACAATAAAGAAATTTATGAAAAAGAAGAGAGATTTGTTTCAGGCTATGCGTTTTCTGTGTGGCTGAACAATGTGTATCTTCCTCAAAATCCCGCATTTTTATGGATCAGGGAAGTCAGCAGTAAATCCGTGAAGCAAAGTATTATGCATGCTGACAGGGCATTTAGAAACTTTTTTCATCACAAATCAGGATTTCCAAACTGGAAGAAAAAATCAAATTCGGATGTGAAAATGCATTTCTTCAAGAATGACAGTAAAAACATCATTGCTTGTGAACGGCATAGAATCAAGCTACCAACGCTGGGCTGGATGCGGCTGAAAGAAAAAGGCTATCTTCCGACAAATTCGAAAACGCATATCATAAAAAGCGGTACTGTTTCAATGAAAGCAGGAAGATATTATGTTTCTGTTTTAGTAGAAGAAACAGAACCAGAAAAGCCGATTTTAAATCTATTCGGAATCGGCATTGACTTAGGCATAAAAGATTTTGCGATATGTTCCAATGGAAAGACCTATCAAAACATCAATAAGACTGTCCGTATCAGGAAACTGGAAAAAAGCCTGAAACGTCAGCAGAGGAAACTTTCGAGGAAATACGAAAGTCTGAAAAAATCAACAAATAACTTGAAAGGAGAAGCTACTCGACAGAATATCCAGAAGCAAAGGCTGAAAGTACAAAGATTTTATCATAGACTTGACTGTATCAGAACTGATTCTATCAACAAAGTGATTTCTGAACTGGTGAAAACCAAACCAGCTTGGATCACGCTTGAAAATCTGAACATCAGGGGTATGATGAAAAACAGACATCTTGCAAAAGCGATTGCACAGCAGAAATTCTTTGCATTCAGAATCAAACTGCAAGCAAAATGCAAAGCATATGGCATAGAATTAAGACTTGTTGACAGAATTTATACTTGTCCTGCATGCGGCTACACAGCAGACAGGGATTTCAATGCCAGTCTGAATTTACGAGATTGTCAAACTTATCAAGTTGCATAAAAAGCAATGATAAGTATGTACCGTA
>CAMWJT010000292.1 GCA_947174625.1 uncultured Ruminococcus sp. | reverse complement strand
AGCGCCGTATCTGATCATTGAGGGGAGCAATCCGGCACATGCTGACAAACTGGAATCCGCACTGACAAAAGAATTGGGTTATCCGCCAGCCTACCGGACGAACGTCGGTTCTGCCGTAGCGCTCAATGCTGGTCATGATCTGGTAGCGGTAATTTTTCCGGAACGGCAAGAATCCATTTAAATATTAATATCTCAAATATTTTAAATTTTAAAGGAGTGACTTTTATGAAACTGTTGGCACCTGAAAATCCGGAGATCCTGTCCGCCGTTGTCATGAAGAACGGGGAAATTATCGCCGAGACAGAGCAGACCGGGACATTATATCCGCAGTATTCGATCATGAAAAGCCTTGTTGCACTCGTGATCGGCAGACTTTGTGCGGAGGGACAGTTGACACCGAGAACGACTGTCGGACAAGTTCTGCATACCGGCAGTGCGCCGATCTCCAACATTTCCCTGGATGCGCTCATGTCCATGACATCCGGGATTGAACAAGAATTATTATTTGCGGACAGAAATTCTTGTCCGGATTATCTCAAAGCCTGCTGTGAAGCATCCGTGGAAATTCCGGAAAACGGAGAAAAACCGGGATTCCGTTATAATAATGCCTGTGCGTATCTTGCCGGACGGATGGCAGAAACACAGGATGACACATCTCTGGAAACGCAGATTGTGAATTATATTCTGAAACCGCTTGGCATTACAAATTATGAATTAGAATATGATCCGCAAGGACATGTGTTCGGTGCAAGCGGATTGCAACTCAGCACGGCAGATCTGGCAAAAATCGGACATGGTATCATGACCGGAAAAATCTGCTCAACTCCGTGGCTGAAAGCCTGCACACGTCCCAGATCTGCGGACAGCAAGGGGATGCCATACGGCTATTTCTTCTGGGTTTTGTCCAACGGGTTCTATATGAGCGGAAAATGGGGACAGAGATGTTTTGTCCTGCCGGACTATCAGGCAGTCATTGCTGTTAATGCTAATATGCAGGGCAAGGACACTGTAAATAGTTATATCATCCGGCAGTTACTGCCATTGCTTGCAGAATGAAATTATATGAATTATTAATCATCGGGGGAGGTGCATCCGGACTTGCCGCAGCTGTGACGGCGCATACAATGGGCATTCGGAATATTGCAGTCCTGGAGCGTCTCCCTCGTGTCGGCAAAAAAATTCTTGCTACCGGCAATGGCAGATGCAATTTAAGTCATGTGCCTGTGACAAGTGCGGATTATCTGGGGAGTTATAACCCCGGTCATGTATTGGATGTATTTGGCGATGTACGGGATTTTTTTGAGAATCTGGGATTATATTGCCGGACGGATGACCAGGGCAGAATGTACCCTTATAGCATGACGGCAAGTGCTGTCCTGGATGCGCTCCGGATGTATGCCGGAGAAATTTCAAAATTCTGCAATCAGCGTGTTACCAGATTAGAATACAAGCACGCATTATGGCATGCGTTCACGGAACAAGGTGAATTATTCAAAGCAAAAAAAGTGATTTTTTCCGCCGGCGGGACAGTCGGTTCACAGTTCGGGACGGATGGCTCTGCCTGGCATATGCTCGCTGATCTGGGAATCCCTCTTGTCGAAGGCAGAGCGATTCTCTGTCCGATCCGGTCAGATCCTGGAATCCTGAAAGAATTAAAGGGCATCCGTGTCAAGGGAGCTGTCACGCTTCTGGATCGGGGACGGAACATGCAGACAGAAACGGGCGAGATTCAATTCACGGAACAGACAGTTTCCGGGATCTGTGTTTTTAATCTGGCATGCAGACTGGATTCTCGCAGATTTGCAGATTATCAATTACAGATTAATTTATGTCCGGAGCTGGAGGGTGCAGAAATTCTCAGCAGATTATATACTTGTCAGGCAGTCAGACCGGAAGCAGATTGTGAAAACATGCTGTCCGGGATGATCCAGAAAGCAATTGTAAGAGTAATCCTGAGACAAAATCAAATTCGTCCGGGAATGCCGTGCATGAATCTGACAGACGAACAGCTCCGGCATCTGGCATGTAGTTTGCAGGATTTCCGGTTTCCGGTTCTTGGTACAGTCAATGCACAGGCACAGGCATCCGCCGGCGGTGTTCATGGCTTGGCACTGGATGAGAATCTGCAAGTAAAATCCCATCCGGGATTGTATATCACGGGAGAAGCTGTGGATGTCTATGCGCCCTGTGGTGGTTATCAGTTGCATTGGGCATGGGCAAGTGGCAGTACAGCGGCGAAAGCATGTGCAAAAAATTAAATGATATGATTTAGATTGGAAGAATTTATGATTAGAATACAGAATATCAAATTAGATCTGGATTATACAGATCTGGATTTGAAAAAAGCAGTCGGCATGAAGTTACATATTCCGTTTGAAAAAATTTTGGAAGTGAAACTTCGCAAAAGATCTGTGGATGCCCGGAAGAAAGAACAGATTATTTTTCTGGCGACACTGGATGTCCGTGTCAAAGCTGACAGTGAAAAAAAGATCCTGCAAAAATGCCGGAATGACAAGGATGTTTCTCAGATTCAGGATAAAAAATATAAAATCCGGATCTGTAAAAATAATAAAGCAAATCGTCCTGTTGTTGTCGGTTTTGGTCCTGCCGGGATGTTCTGTGCCTATGTGCTTGCCAAAGCCGGACTGCGTCCAATTGTCCTGGAGCGTGGCTGTCCAGTCGAAGAACGTACAGAACATGTGCAGAATTTTAAA
>CAMWJT010000291.1 GCA_947174625.1 uncultured Ruminococcus sp. | reverse complement strand
GTTTCTGTTCCGGCAACGGTTTTCTGATTTTTTCTGTTTTTTGTGATGTCAGCCGATCAATTTCGTTTTCATTTTCAGCAATATAAACACGTCTGTCAGTCAGATCAAACAGGGGGACGGCTGTTTTCTGCATCCGGATTTCATCTGCAACAGAAAGATTCTCAGAATTGCTCCCGGAAATATTTTTTAAATAAATTTCCACACCCTCAAAACTAATCATATGTAGTAAAACATCATTCAGAGATGGCATAATTGCCGTGACTGCCATGATCTTACCGAGAATTTCATTATAATTGACTGGGACGGAAATCTGATTTGTCTGTTCGAGGTGATATTCTCTGACCATAGTTTCGACGTTAGTATTTGCCGTTTCTACGACAATATTTGTCCTGCATGGATTCTGATCTGCTGAAAAATACCATGTCACAAACATAAACAGTTTGGAAACAGAAAAGTCCTGGTCTATGAGATTATCACAATCCGGTGTCATCAGCAGAACAGTCTTTGCCGTCTGGAGTGAAATATGATCCAGATCGAGCTTGGACATGGGATTCCCCCGGCGGATGATGAGATTCCGGAATTGATTCTTTTTGTGGTGGGAGCTGAACACGTTGGCAATTTGTGTTTCGATTTCTTCTTTGGGTTTTTCTGACAAAATCACAATATATGTATTTTCAACATCATCGAAACAGTAATCATAAATCAAAGACGGGACTTTGTGATTATAATTCAGAATCACAATATGATTGCTGATCCGGAGTCTGTTCTTGTGACTGGCAGATTTTTCCAGTATCTGATTAATGACATTCGTGATATATCCCACTGTACCACCAGTGAGTGAGATCATTCCTAATAATACGACAATCGTTGTAATAATCAATGATATGGGATAATCACTGTATTGATAGCGTCCGCTGGGGTTGATCATCAACGTGAATGCAAAGCGCATCATTTCCAGGAAATTTCTGTCTTTGTTTTCCGGCAGGAATAACAGCAACAGGGAAGAGATTATGATAGATAGGATATTCACTAAAATAATCATCAGAAAGACAAAGGCACTAGGATGATTTTCTTTAAAGACTGAAATTTTATTCCGGAGTTTTTCACGGAAACTTAATTGATTTTCAGATTTTTCAGAATTTCCAGGATTTGCCTGTGCTTCTTGTCTCATAGATTTTTCTCTCCTGTGATAAATTTAATTTTTATTATTATAACATGTTTTTTGGGTATTTTCAATAGTTTCTGTACAAAAAATTTGATTTGCTTTTTGTTCCAGAATATGCTATAATTGTTATGTATTTTAAAATCTAAAAAATCTAAAAATCAGAAAGAAAGTGAGAAATCTATTTATGCAAAGAGAAAAATTAAAATCAAGGCTCGGTTTTATTTTATTGTCAGCCGGCTGTGCCATCGGAATTGGTAACATCTGGCGATTTCCGTATGTTGTCGGAAATAACGGCGGTGGGATTTTTGTCCTGTTCTATCTGGCATTCCTGCTGATTATGGGTGTACCGCTTCTGAGTATGGAGTATGCTATCGGACGGGCATCCGGTAAAAGCGTGATATGTGCTTATGATGAACTGACACCGGACAAAAAATTCTGGAATGTTCACGGAAAAATTGCGTTACTGGGCAATTATGTGCTGATGATTTTCTATTCTTCTGTTTCCGGGTGGATGGGTTATTATTTCTTTCGCTATTTAACCGGCGGTTTTGAAAATCTCTCCACAGAACAGGTCAGCTCCCTGTTTTCGGATCTCCTCGCTGATCCAATCACAATGACGATCTGCATGCTGGTGATGGTCGCAGGCGGATTTCTGATCTGTTCTATCGGATTGCAGAAAGGTGTGGAAGCGATTACAAAATACATGATGCTGATCCTGTTAGGACTGATTGTCGTGCTTGCAGTTCATTCCATGACATTGCCCGGCGGTGCAGAGGGCATTAAATTTTATTTATACCCGGATCTGGATAAAATTCAGGATGTGGGATTGCTCTCCGTTCTGGTGGCGGCAATGAACCAGGCGTTTTTCACATTAAGCATCGGCATTGGTGCTATGCTGATCTTCGGCAGTTACATGGACAAGGGAAAAAGTTTGCTTGGGGAGTCCATCACGGTCGCCGGACTGGACACGTTCGTAGCCGTCATGGCAGGATTGATTATTTTCCCGGCATGTTTTGCCTATGGCGTGAATCCGGACAGTGGTCCAAGTCTGGTGTTTATCACGCTCCCGAATGTATTCAGCAATATGACAGGCGGCAGGATCTGGGGAACGCTGTTCTTTCTGTTCATGACGTTTGCATCTCTGTCTACACTGATTGCCGTATTTGAAAATATCATGGCTTGTTGTATGGATTATTTTCACTGGAGCAGAAAAAAATCAGCATTGCTTAATTTTTTCCTGGTGGCTGTATGTTCCATGCCCTGTGTTCTGGGATTCAATCTCTGGAGCAGTTTTCAGCCGCTCGGTGAGGGTTCGACTGTCCTTGACTTAGAAGATTTCATTGTCAGCAATTTAATACTTCCGATCGGCAGTATTTTTATTTTATTATACTGCGTTCTGAAATCCGGGTGGAGTTATCAGAATTATCTCAAGGAAGTCAACCGGGGTGACGGTTTAAAAATGACGGCAAATCAATGGATTTTCAGATATTTTCATTTCATTGTGCCAGTATTGATTGCCTTTCTGGTCATTTACGGCATTGCTGCTGTATTTGCA
>CAMWJT010000290.1 GCA_947174625.1 uncultured Ruminococcus sp. | reverse complement strand
ATTTTAAATTTTTGCATGAATTAAAAATTATTAAAATTAATCCTTCAACAAAGATTTATTATAACATATCTTTCCGGAATTTTCCATATTTTTTTAAGCGCTCTGTAAGATTTCTAAAATTCCTACAAAATCACGCTGCTTTTTCCGGGACAAACTGTAAATAATCACCAGAAATCAGGTGATAACAAATCCCCTGTTCCCAGCCTTTCAGCGCCCTGGCATGTGTCATTCCATGCAGATGCCCGTAATAACAATGTTCTACATGAAATTCCCGCATGGTCTCCAGTAATAATAAATTCTGATTTCCCCAGTAGACTGGCGGATAATGCAGAAAAACAAATGGTGTCAGCTCCGGATAGAGATCTGCGGCGCTTTGCAGCGAACTGCGCAGTCTCTGTTGTTCCCTGGCAAGAATTTTTGCATGATCCTGTTCGGAATTCCTGCCCGGTGTTATGATAACATCATTCGGGATGTTGACCCAGCCTCTCGTACCGCAGATGGCGATATTTTCATAGGCATAGCAGTTATTATGCAGAATCTGCAAAGAATCAAAATGATTCGCCTGGAAAAATTCCGTCATTTTTTTCATGGAAGTCCACCAGTAATCATGATTGCCTTTCAGAATAATTTTCTTTCCGGGCAACTGTTCCAGAAATGCAAAATCCGGCTTTGCCTGTTCCAGGGACATCCCCCAGGAAATATCACCTGCAAGGACGACAGTATCTTCAGGACGGACAACTCTATTCCAGTTTTCTGCAATTCTATCCTGATAATTCTGCCATCCCTGGAATATCTCCATTGTTTTTTCGGGGACACCCAGACTTAAATGCGTATCCCCCATGACAAACAAGCTCATGAATAATAATTATTATTCTGTAATTCCAAGCTGTCGCAGTACATAAGATTCCATGTCGTCTTTTTTGATAACTTCTGAGAAGCGGACAGCCTTGCCCTGAAGTTCTGCAAGCGACTGCGGAATTGACAGACCGGAAATTTCAGCCAGACGTGCTACCTGTGCATATTCGTCCGTATCGGCATTTGCAGAATTCTGCGTATTCTGATGCTCGATTGCTTCCAGAACGCTTGCACTGAATTTATAAGGGCTCGCCGTGGATGCAATCAGCGTCCGGGTTGTATCGCCTGTTTTTGCCACATAATCCTGATAAACTTTCACAGCAACAGCCGTATGCGTATCGCAGGTATAATCAAATTTTTCCTTGAAATCATGGATTGTTTTCTTGGTATCTGTATCATCACAGAAACCTGCCACGAAATCACGCTGTAATTTTTCTTTCACAGCATCAGAGACTTCATATCTGCCTTCTGTACTGAGCTTGCCGAACCATTCCCGGATCTGTGCATCATCGCCGTCCGTCAGGATATATAACAATCTCTCCAGATTGCTGGAAATCAAAATATCCATAGACGGAGAACATGTCGCATAGAAATCACGATTCCGGTCATAGACACCCGTGTCAATAAAATCCGTCAGGACTTTATTAATATTGGATGCACAGATTAATTTGCCGATCGGCACACCCATGTTCTTGGCATAATATGCCGCCAGGATATTCCCGAAGTTTCCAGTCGGTACAACCACATTAATGACATCGCCGAACTGAATATCCCCACGCTTTGCCATTTCTACATAAGCAGAAACATAGTAGACAATCTGCGGCGCAAGTCTGCCCCAGTTGATTGAATTTGCAGATGAGAACATCTTGCCGGCATCTGCCAATTGATTCTTGATTGCCTGATCTGTGAAAATTTTCTTGACACCGTTCTGACAATCGTCAAAATTGCCTTCCAATGCGCAGACTGTCACATTAGAACCCTCCTGGGTAGCCATCTGCCGTTTTTGCATGGAAGAGACACCCTGATCCGGATAGAATACCATAATTTCTGTACCGGGGACATCCTTGAAGCCTTCTAATGCCGCTTTACCAGTATCACCGGACGTAGCAACCAGAATCACAACTTTTTTATCTTCGCCGTTTTTCTTCAACGAAGTTGTCAGCAGATACGGCAGAATCTGCAAAGCCATATCCTTGAACGCACAAGTCGGACCATGCCATAATTCTAAAATCTGCGCATGATCAAATGCGCCTGTCAGTTCGGCAATCTGTTCTGTATCAAAATTTTTTGTGCTGTAAGCATTGGAAGTGCAGTAATCAATCTCTTCCGGCGTAAAATCCGTCAGGAATTTTCCGAATACTACGTTAGCACGCTCTGCATAATTTTTATCAGCCAGTGCCTTGAGTTCTTCCATAGAAATCTGCGGAATTGCAGACGGGATAAACAGACCGCCGTCCGCAGAAATTCCCTGTGCAATGGCAACCGCACTTGTTACCTGCAAATTACTGTCTCTTGTACTCTGATAATACATGTTATTATCATCATCCTTTCTGATTCTCTGCAAATTGCAGGAATCAATCCCGGCAGACAAACAGCCGGAGTATAATATTAATTTAATCATTAATAATTATCTGAAAAATCTGTCTCGTCAAATGCACTTTCCAGATATTCCAGATGGATTATTTTGTCATGCCATGTTGTCACAACAGCAATATCATACCGGAGATACCAGTCATCAATTGCAATCTGATGCTGATGGCAATAAGCATGTGCCGTCCGGATCAAAAGCCGTTGTTTCCGGCGATCCACAGCCGAAAAGACGTCTGTTAAGCCGTCCTGCTTTCTGGTTTTCACTTCTACGAAACATAATTCTT
>CAMWJT010000289.1 GCA_947174625.1 uncultured Ruminococcus sp. | reverse complement strand
AAAAATACCAGGATGTCATGATTTTACGCATTTACGCTGAAATGAGTTATTCTCAGATCGGCAATGCACTGCATATCAGTGAAAATTCTGCCAGAGTGATTTATTATCGGGCAAAAAAAATGATGCTGGAGGCGATTCAGAATGAATATGACATGTAATTTTGCAAAGGATCTTGCGGAATTGTATCATGAAAATCTTGTGAGTCCGGAGACGGCAGATGCCATCCGGTCACATCTGAAAACCTGTACAGACTGCCGGAAGTATTACCGGGAGTTCCGGGCATTGCAGGGACAGAAATCTGTGGATGTCATCCCGGAACGGCTGAAAAATCCCGGATTTTCTGATCTGTCCGAGACAGAAAAACGGCTCTGTGAAACATTGTCCCGGAGATTGCGCCGTAGAAGATTCTGGGGGATGGTCGGGACAAGTGCGGTAGTCGGTGCGGGATCTGTGATGCTGGCAGTAGGATTATTATTGACTTACAAAGGAAGAACAAGCTTATAATTTTAAAAGGGGGATTTTTTATCATGATCCATATCTATTGCGGTGAGGGAAAAGGCAAAACAACGGCTTCCCTCGGTCTGGCGATCCGTGCCGCCGGCAGCGGTATGAACGTCCGGTTTGTCCAGTTCCTCAAGGGCGGTCATACATCAGAATTAGACATCCTGTCCCGGATTCCGGAGATTTCCGTGATGCGCTGTCAGAAAAATTACGGGTTCACGTTCCAGATGAATGATCTGGAAAAAATGGCAATCACAAAAGAACATAACCAGATGCTCCGGGAGACACTCGACCAGATTCATGCCGGAAAAATACAGATGTTAATCCTGGATGAGTTTTTCAGTGCTTATCATTCTAATCTGTTTGACAAGGAACTTGCCACCCGGCTTGTGTTCACCTGTCCGGACAAGATAGAACTGATTCTGACGGGACGCAATCCGGAACAGAAATTCATTGACATTGCAGACTACGTCAGCGAAATCCAGGCAATCAAACATCCCTATCAGAACGGCATTTCTGCCCGGCAGGGAATCGAATACTAATATTAATCAATCATAGAAAACAGCTCCCGGATTGTATGCAATCCTGGGAGCTGTTTATTTTTAATATTTCTGGATTTCAAACTGTGGGTAATCTGCCAGAATATCTTCACGAATATAAATTTTAACTTCTCCTTCTGATTTATATTGTTTCCAGATTTTTCCGTACTTTAATGTTTCTACCCAGTAATAAGTTACATCCTGTAATTGCTCTTGACTGTAAATCTCCTGCAACGGAACTAATCCGATGATGATTTCCGGCAGTCCCTGTGCTTGCCATAAATCGTATGTCTGTTGATAATTCGTATTGTCCAGCCAACGCATATACAGTTTTTCTTTATCATCCGTATTAAAATTTATAAAAATATTTTCATTAAAATATGGCAATATTGCAGTAGCAGTGCCACATAAATTAGGATAATGTTTATCAATTGGCAATAATTTTGCTGGAAGTGTTTCGTCCCAAATAATAGTATTAATACTTCCCTCTCGTTCTTCTTCTGGTATATCAAATGTATATCCCCAAAAGGACATAATTTTTCTGTTATCCAAGTTATTTTCTTTGATAAAATCTGCAATTGCTTTTGGTCCATAGCAATAAAAAATATCGTTGATTGAACTAATTGCTGTACACAGCAAAGGTGTACACACTGCAAGAATTCCAACAAAACCTGCTAATACTCGTATGCTTTTCGTAACTACTTTTTGATTTAGTTTCATAAATAACATAGGCATTTTCATTCCCTGTTCTGCCATAATCCAAAATATAAATACTATAAATAACATACTAACGCCTAGATGATGTACAGAAAAATAGACGGAAACGCTGAAAATCATAAATAAACTATATGGCACAAGGAAAAGAAATTTTTTATTATTTGCGTGCAAAATCTCCAATAACAGAAACCAGAATAACACTCCGCCTATACATTCGGCAATTAATCCTCCTGTTGTTGTTACTTCTTCATTGAGATAACAACCAATTAGACTATCAAATGGAAAAATAAAGACATAAGGCAATAGTTTAAGACGTTCTAAAATTGTCAGATCACTACCACCATAATAACAATCTTCTGCCGGAACAATGCTAAGTATTAGCAAAATAGCAAATATCAGAATGCCCAGAAGTGCATGGCATCGTCTGTCCGAAACAAGTTTACTCCAAAGCTGATTATTTTTGTATTCCAGAAAAATTTCTGCTGTCCAAACAATGCACAAACCACCTGCAAATAAAATGCCATAAGCTGATGTTGCACATAAAAAACATAATGCTGAAATATAGGGTACTGGCTTTGTATTTCTGTTAAAGTATGTCATAGCAGAAAACATAAATGCAAGCATCATCATACTATAGGGACGGCTTATCACACCGAATTGATAAAAGAAAAAATAAGTAAATGGAATCAGACACCGCACAATTTTCGGAAATGGTGACTTGAAAAGAATCAATGCCACGGATAGCAGACAAAAGAAAAAATTTACTGCAAATAATATCAATTCATATGGTGCATTCAGCTTTGCAAACGGCATTAACACCAGATGCCAAAGTTGTGGGTGTCCCTCATAATGCGGAATTTCAAATAAAATTTCTTTTAGGGAAGCACTTCTTGCAATTTGCCATGCCTGTGCTTCATCAAACCAAGGTTCATGAAAATAACCAATGATACAAACCCCTATCATATAGCATAGC
>CAMWJT010000288.1 GCA_947174625.1 uncultured Ruminococcus sp. | reverse complement strand
ACGGACAACATAGCCCCATTGATCCGGACAAGACAGACAGCCCTCTATATCACGCTGTTTCCCACTTTTCTTGAGGATCTCCGGATTAATCAGTTCAATTAAACCGTCACCGGGATCAATGACAGCAACTCTTTTGCGGATGCCGACCTGCGGTGCGGCAAGTCCCACACCCTGCGCTTTATAGAGCGTTTCGCTCATATCATCCAGTAACTGCCAGAGCTTTTCGTCAAATTTTTCCACTGGTTTGCAGATTGACCGCAAAATCGGGTCTTCTTTTGTGACAATTTTTCTGATTGCCATCTCTTCATTCACTCGCTTTCTTTAAAATTAAATAATAAATATTAAATAATAAATATTTAAAATATATTTAAAATATAATATCATTATATACCAGTACTGCCATTCATATCCACGTAGACGTGAATTCTGGCAACTTCTTTGATTTTTGCTGATTTTTCAAGCGTTTCTCTCATAAATTGACGGAATATCTGCGTGTTTTTGCATTTGAGAATCATCCGCCAGCGATATTTACCGCCGATTTTTCCATACATACAGGGTACAGGTCCGAGTACTCTCAACGGGATTTTTCCGGGATAAGTTTCCAGAACCTGCCGCATACAGTCTGCAAATTTCTGTGCACCTGCAACAAGTTTTTTCTCGTCCGGATCGGTGAATCCAACGACACAAATATCACAGTACGGCGGAAATAACAGCGTTTTCCGGAGCGCAAGTTCTTCCCGGGCAAATTCTTCATAATTCTGCTGTGCCGCAAGCCGTAAGACATAATGATCCGGCATAAACGTCTGCAAAATCGCATAACCTGCTTTTCCGGCTCTGCCACTCCGTCCGACAACCTGTGTCACCAGACTGAATGTTCTTTCATAACTCTTAAAATCTCCTGCAAAAAGCGCTTTATCGACAGAGACAACACCCACAAGCGTGACATTCGGAAAATCCAGACCCTTGCCGATCATCTGTGTGCCAAGCATAATATCATATTCGCCACGTCGGAATGCTTCAAAATTTTCTGCATAAGCATTCTTTTTGCCTGTAGTATCGGCATCCATCCGGAGAATCCGGGCTTCCGGCAGTCTTGCGGCAAGTTCTTCTTCCAGTTTCTGTGTTCCGAATCCCATCCGGCGCAGTTTTGTTCCATTGCAGGACGGACATGTCTTCGGTACAGGCTGTGAAAATCCGCAGTAATGACAATGCAATAACTGATCCGTCTTGTGCCATGTCATCGGAATGGAGCAGTTCTCACAATGTACAGGTCGATTGCAGATGCAACAACTGATAATTGTATGATAGCCCCGGCGATTCAGTAATAGAATACTCTGTTCTTTCTGTTGCAGATTCTTCCGGAGTGCCTCGAATAAGCGTCGGCTGAATATAGATTGATTGCCGGCTTCACGCTCGGTTCTCATGTCAATCACTTCCACTTCGGGAAGTTCCGCATTGCCGTAACGCTGATTTAATTCTACAAGCTGATAAATATTTTTCTGCGCATTGTAATAACTTTCAATTTTCGGTGTTGCAGATGCCGGCACAAGTACAGCTCCATGATAACGACAACGATATTTCGCAACTTCGATTGTGTCATATCTCGGTGCGGATTCGGATTTGTAGGATTGCTCACCCTCTTCATCCATGATAATCAAGCCCAGATTCTGAATCGGCGCAAAGACAGCACTTCTTGTCCCGATGATAAAATCTGCATCACCCGTCCTGGCACGTTCATAAGCAAGTCTGCGTTCGCCGTCAGATAATCTGCTGTGCATCAATGCCACACGTCCGCCGAAGCGATTCCGGAAACGCTGTACAATCTGCGGTGTCAGACTGATTTCCGGCAGTAACAGCATAACGGATTTGCCGAGTGCAAGCGTTCTCTCTGCAAGTTTTTCAAATACAGATGTCTTGCCACTCCCGGTGACACCTTTGAGCAGAAAACAAGCCGGATGATCCGTTTCTAGACATGGTGCAATCCGGTTATAAGCGTCCTGCTGTTCCGGTGAAAGAATCAGCTCCGGGATTTCGGATTCTGGGAATTCTGTAGATTCTGTAGATTTCAGCGCTCTCTTCCGGGTACGTCCGGATAAATTTTTTATCGTCTGAGACGGCAGAATTGCTTTTAAAGCATCATAATATGTGCAGAACGTATTCTCACGCAACCAACGGACTAAGTTAAGTTGTTCCGGATTCAATACAGGGATCTCATCCGGAACGGACTGAATCATTTTTAACTGGATTCTGGCTTGTTCCGGGTTCTGATCCGGATCAGCATCCGGTCTGACTTCCATCACAAAGCCGAGCGTGCTTTTATCAGATCTCCCGAATGGCACAAGCACCCTGTTTCCTGCCGTGCAGGAAAGTCCGTCCGGGATTTGATAAGAATACAAAATATCTGCTGCATACGCAGAACCGACATGCACTGCAACGGCTGCAATTCCGGACATTATTGCAGAATTGTCCTGTCATCCGCAGATGCTTCAATGATTTTATATTCGCCTCTTGCGAATTCATCGACAGCCGTCTTAACTGGTTTCTCCTCCAAAGCCTGGTTGTTTTTGTAAAGATCATCAGCGATCTCTCTTGCCCTCTTGGCAACGCCGATCACGAGGGAATAACAGCTCTCGTTTTTTGTAATCATCTGTGTAATTGCTGGTCTTAACATGACAAAAACCTCCTGAAATAAAAAATTTAATTAATTTATTTTTAATTCTTCTGCACGGATTACAGA
>CAMWJT010000287.1 GCA_947174625.1 uncultured Ruminococcus sp. | reverse complement strand
TTCTTGCCAGTATGATAATAGAACGTGATACCGTCAACATCTTCAAAAGAACCTCTTGGATTAAAACTTTCGATCCATCCTTCATTCTTGAGCTGTTTCAGAAGTTCACACATAGCATTGTAATAATCGTCGCCGCTGACGCCCTCTGCATAGCATTTCCTTTGGAAATTATCCAGTCTCTGATTTACTTCCTGCATGGTTTTCTTATCTTGTTCTGTAAATTCATCCAATACCCTGATTGAGATTGCCTCAGTAGTCGTCATTATCATATCAGAACCAGATGACATATTCTTTGCATGATAACGATATATGCCCGGATTGCTGGTGCTTATCTGAATCTTACAGCTGTAAGTGCCGTCATTGGCTTGCCTGTCACCATGTTCTGGATCGCCGTCATCATACATGTAAGAGAGAATAAAATCCAGATCTGGAACATTCCCGCTTGGGTCAATTTCAAAATCAACCAAAACGTTTTCATCAATCAGTGCAACTTTGCATTCATCACCCTTTGCATAGGCATTCCAACAGTAAAAAGTGACAGTGCCGTCGTCTCCGACCATGAATTCATCCTTGTTGCAGCTAATGTCAAACGGCAGTGCCGCACTGGTCATCAGCGGTGAGAATGCTGTCATGCTGTTCAGCATCATGGCAGCCGTCAGGACGGATGCGAGTCTCTTTCTGGTTTTCTTTTTCATCTTCATCATCAAAATTTCCTTTCTATGTGATAAAATTAATTTGCTGCTAAGTTCAGGAATTTCCTGTAAGAACAGGAATTAATTGCAACATCCTGTGCTACACTGCGAGTTAAGTTATCAGTCTTTGGATCATACCGGAATACTCCCTCATTTTCATGCACTGTCCCATATGCACCGTTAAATATACTATCCGGATTCAGAAATAATACATACTCCTGGAAAATCACAGGCTTTTCAGAATATGCAATCTGCAATTCCATCAGCTCCGGCGATCCGGAATCATACTGTATCAGATAACCGCCATATTGTACAACACTGAGCTTGTCACCGGCGATAAACTTTCCCTTGACGGATTCCAGAATCTCAACTTGACAGACCGTGTACGGCTCATCCTGCCGGATTGTATAGCCGATAGACAATATTTTACACCGGACAACAGCTTCTGAATTTCTCACTAACTGCCAGAAACTGTTATACTGTTCCGGAAAATCCAGTGAGATTGTCTCCTGTGTCACATGCTCTAATTGTTCACTTGTCGGCGTGAACGTTTCCACGGTAACTGTATAATCTGTTGGATTTTTTATCATGATAGTAGTTATAGTTGTAGTAGCTGTAGTTTCCGTAGTACTGGGAACTACACTCGGTGACAGTGGCTCAGTCGTAGAATTCGTGGGATTTGTTTCCGTAAAACTTGGTGTTGTCCAGTCTTCATAATCTGGCGAGGGCGGTGGTTCTGGATCACATGACGGGGGAGCATCTGTTTCTGTTGGTTCTGGTTCTGTCGAGGATGGATCCCATGCCGTGGAATCACTTGGCTTTGTTGGCTCAGGTTCAGTTGGTATGGGGGTATTTTGTTCATATGGTTTCGTTGGCTCCGTGGTATTTGACACAGAGGAGGGATCATCCTGCTTTGTTTCCGTCGGTTCAGGCATGTAATCAGATTCCGGAGGATCTGTTGACGGACTGGGCGGCGCTGTTGCCGTGTTGTCATCTTTCGGGATGGTTGATTCTGGGATTGTTTCTGTGAACACCGTGGAAACTGTCAAATCTGTCGAATTTGCCGGAGCTGTCGGAGATATGCCATTTTGTTCCGGTCTGGTTTCCTGTATCCCCGGAGCATCTGATACAATTACTTCTGTTTCTGCACGTCCTGTCTGCCTGGTTTCTGATAGCATTGCATGACCTGGTTCGGATTCTGCATCTGTCTGGGTTGGATCTGTCATTGCCGGCTCATACACTACAAAATCCGTGCTGTTTACATTCTCTGAATTTCCGGACTTCTCTGAATTTTCCGTATTCTCTGTATTCCCCAGATTCCCTGCACTTTCTGTACTTATCACAGCTACAGTTTCCGTCGTTTTCACAGCGTTCTGCTCCAGGATATGCCTGCCGGTTTCGGTCTGTTTCCAGATCCGGAAGCCTGCACCTACGACAAGAAAAAGACAAGCCGGGACTGCTGCATATTTTATCATCATCTGCTTTTTTCGTTTCTGAGCGAGAACATACGCATCACGGCGTTGCAGCACACGCTGTGCAACGGTTTTATAATCCCGCATAGTGATAGCCTTCTTTCTCTAATTCTCTCCGGAGCGACTGCTTTGCCTGGTAGAGCATGTTAGAAATCTGCCGTTTGCTTTTGTGCATAATGCGAGCAGTTTCTGCAATATCAAATTCTTCAAAGAACACAAGGCAGATGACCTGCTGATAATCCGGATTCATATGGGAAATAGCCCTGTGAACCATAATTTTCTGTTCTTCTTTGATATAATTCTGCTCGACATCTTCATTACTGGCAAGAGAACTGCAATCCTGAATGGGAACGCCTGAAATCCGGGCATTTTTACGCAGATAGTCCACGGCGGTATTATGTCCGATCGCATAGAGCCAGGTTTTAAAAGAGCTTTTTCCGTGGAATCTGGGTTTTTTCACGGCAAGTTTAAAAAAAACATCTTCCATGAGTTCTTCCGCATCATCCAAATTATGTGTCAGTGTATTCAGATACAGGATTAAACCGTCCTTGTAATCTCTGATCAGCTCCACCA
>CAMWJT010000286.1 GCA_947174625.1 uncultured Ruminococcus sp. | reverse complement strand
GGATAATATGATATATAAGGAGGAATCATCATGCCAAATTCTGAAAATTCTGCAAATCCTGCAATGATCACATCATCACTGGATCAAAAAGAACTGCTTGCCATTGTCGCACAACGCTGTCCGGGGGCAGAATTCCGGAATGATTCTTTGCACTATCCGGCACTTGATCTGCATGTCCGGCTTGCATTCGGTTCTATGAATCAGGTCGAGAACCGTTTCAGTGTCCAGTTAATTTTTATTCTGCAACATCCCTGGTTTGACGAAAATCTGATTGAATCCTGTGCCGGATTGGGACACAATCCAGAAGAAGCCATGAAAAACGGGACGGAGAGCTTCTGCGACGGCGTTCTGCAATTTGTGATCTCAGCATTGCAGGAAAATTATTCTGAAAATTTTGAAAATTCTGAAATTCTGCGTGCGGAACTTATGGGACAGATCCATGATTTCTACATCCCGGCAGAAAGACCCGTCCTGCATCGTGGTGTCAGCTCCAGAAGCACGGATCTGTGGGAAATTATCAAATCGCAGATTCCGGCATATCTCGGCACAAAGCGCTGTTACTGGATCAAATTGTACAGCGCCCGGATTCATGATACACCTGTCTGCGAAGTCCGGATTAATAATACGCTCTATCCGGATTTAACTGATCTGCTGATGAAAGAAGCATTTCAAAATCCTGAAATCCGCATGGACAAGCAGTTTTTGTTGTTGATCCAGAAAGAAGACACCTTCCAGCCCTGTCCATTTGAAAAGCAGGATGTCGGACAGCTTACTTTCATGGCACTTGACAAAATGCGCATGATAAAAGATCCGGCATCTCACCAGAAAATTTTTCATGAAATCCAGACAATCTGTCCCGATTACTCCATTGCTGTGGAATTGATCTCTTTCCTGCCGGAAATCTGCGCCCAGATGATTCTGGAATTCCGGGACAATGATTCCCTGATTCCCGTCATTAATTATGGCAAACCCAAATTTGAACTGAAAAAATCCCAGGTACGCAGTTACAGCTACATGGAAGATGCTGTCGAACAGTATCTACGGAAAATTCAGCCATCTCAGGAAGATATTTTAAACATTGTCCGGATCAGTGCCAGATTTGAAGTCCTGACAAAAGCCTTGCATGACAATGTCCCGGTAGAAAATCTGCGGATGTCGCAACTGGTGTACTTCGTGAATGAAAATTATCATGTCTGGTAATTAATTTTTAATAAAATATCACAGAAAATCGCTGATGAATTTAGAGAAAGCTCCAAAAAAATAAAATTTTTCAATTTTTTTGAGAAAATGCTTGCAATTTGTCCGAAAATGTGGTATCATAGCTCTAGTAATTTAAAGCTTAAACGCTTTAAAACGATAAAATATATATAAAATTCAGGAGGATTTCTTTACTATGGAAAGGAAAGGCAATTTAATGACTTACAGACCTGACATCAAAGTATTTGATGCAACCATCCGTGACGGCGGTCTTGTCAATAATTTCTTCTTCACGGACGAATTCGTCAAGGCGCTCTACCTGGCAAATCTCCGTGCTGGTGTGGATTACATGGAAATGGGCTATCTGGCTGACACGGATGTGTTCAAACTGGAAGACTTCGGCGACTGGAAATTCTGCAAGGAAGAAAATCTGCGCCGGATTGTCGGCAATAATGACACAGATATGAAACTGTCTGTCATGGCAGACGTTGGCAGAACCAATTTACAGCGTGATCTGCTCCCGAAATCCGAAAGTGTGATTGACATGGTTCGTGTGGCAACTTATATTAATACCATGCCTGCCGCAATTGAAATGATCGAATACGCTGACAGTCTGGGTTATGAGACAACCTGCAATATCATGGCAATTTCCAAGGCAAATACTGCTGATATTGAAGAAGCTATGAAATTACTGGCAAAATCTCCGATCAAAGCTGTTTATATCGTGGACAGTTACGGTTCTCTGTTCCCGGAACAGATCCAGGAACTCACAAAAATGTATCTGTCCTACATGGAACCTGTCGGGAAAGCGGTTGGGATGCACGCACATAACAATCAGCAGATGGCATTTGCCAATACAGTCGAGAGCTGTTCCATGGGTGCAAGCTATCTGGATGCGACTGTAGGCAGTATGGGCAGAGGTGCAGGCAACTGCGCAATGGAATTGTTATTAGGATTCCTGAAAAATCCGAAATACAATCTGACACCCATTCTGCAATTTTATCAGGATTACATCCTGAAACTCAAAGAAGATGGTCTGAAGTGGGGTTATGACATTCAGTATCTCCTGACCGGCAAAATGAATCTGCATCCGTCTTCTGCGATTGCATTCACGAAAGAAAACCGGACAGACTACGCAGATTTCTATCATCAGATTTTTGATTTAGAACCGTAATGCAGTAAAATTAAGTAAGCCGTATCTCCTGTGATTCTGAGATACGGCTTATTTTTATAAACTTGTATTTTCCTGATCCGGAATAAATTCCAGAATATCACCTGGCTGACAAGCAAGTGCTGTACAGATTGCATTCAGTGTTGAAAACCGGATTGCACTGACTTTCCCGGTTTTGAGCTTAGACAGATTGACATTGCTGACACCTACTTTTTCACTGAGTTCATTCAGACTGATTTTCCGGTCTGCCATAACTCTGTCAAGTCTGAGAATAATTGCCATGTTTAAAATCCTCCTGCTGATTAGATTATACAGTTTCGTCAGATTCTTTTTGCAGTTCTGCGCCATATCTGAAAATGTATGTGAAGATAATAAT
>CAMWJT010000285.1 GCA_947174625.1 uncultured Ruminococcus sp. | reverse complement strand
ATCTTCCACAGGTGTGGAAAAGTCTTCTGCCGTGATTTCTTCTACTAGTTCTTCTGGTTCTACTGGTTCTTCTATCCTGTTTTCTATCATTTCCGGAGCTTCCGGAATGACTTCCTGATAAGTAGCCTTTATTTTTGCTTCTCCGCCTTTAAACATACCGAACAGACCTTTTTTCGGTTCTTCCAGAATTTCAAAACGGATTTTGTCTTCTTCTGCACCAAATGTCCGTGCCGCCAATGCTTTTGCGTCCTGGACTGTCTTGGCTGTAAAAATCTGTGTCATATCTATTATTACGCCTCCTGGCTTTATTTTAAAAATTATTAAAATTATTTATTTTTCTTGTTTTTCTGTGTATCAGAAGTGTTCTCTTGCGACGTTCCGTCGCCGTATTTCTCCGCCATTCGTCTGCGAGCCTCCCGGATGACGGCTGTGTTATACTCCTTCATTTCAGAACGGGATAATTTAATATCTGCTTTGTCTTCCTGCAAACTATCAGCATAACGGATCCTGTTAGACGGCATTCCGGGGACATTTCCGGAAGCCTGTTGCTGCCGCATTAATTCTTCCTGTTGTTCCATTAACTTTTGCATCATGGACGGACGACGCTTCGCATTCTTTGCTTTTTTCCGTTCTGCTTCGCCGATCTTTTCAACACGTTCTTCATTGAACCACGCAAAGAGAATCACGCTTTGCAGGAACGAAAATGCAGAAGAACACATCCAGTAAAAGCCGACACCGGCAGGCACAGTAAATGCAAGCCAAACGGAAAACAGCGGCATTGTATAAAGCATCAGATTCATGCTCCCCATGTTGGGCATATCCGGATTACGTTTTTTCTGCATCCACTGATTATAAATCGTGAATGCAAGTTGGAGAAGTCCGGAAAAAATCGGAATCAGGAACAGAAAGAAACTGGAATTTTCAGAAATCTTCGTGCTTGGTGTCTCGCTCAGATTCACACTGCCGAGCGTGAACGTTTTTGCAAAGTCCGTCACTTCAGTCACAAATCCAGGCTTAATGGATTCTACTTGTTTCAGGAGTTTATTTTGATTATCTTTCACATCAATGAATGTAAATTCGCCGTTTTCGACTATCTCACGGAACGCATCGGGATTCCGGAGCAATCGTTCCATGATGATCAACTCTTGCCGCATGCTGTTTTTTTCAAGCGCATTTTCCACAGATGCAGGATCTTCATCCATCGAAATCACAATGGATTTGGCTTCTTCAATGGTTGCTTTGTCATAATCCAGAATATGTGTCATAGGCTGATAGACAACAGCAAGCACGCCCCAGAGCAGAATTAACGGAATAAATGCCGTCAGACAGGAAGAATACGGATTAATATTCTCATCCTGATAAAGCTGCATCTGTGCCATCTGGAGTTTTTCGGGCTTATCTTTGTAACGTTCCTGCAATTTTTTCAGTTTCGGATTGAGCAACTGCATTCTTGCAGAACTTTTCTGTTGTTTATAAGAAACCGGAAACAGAATCAGTTTTGTGATGAATGTGAATAAAACAATTGCAATACCATAATTATTCACAAGATGATAAATCCACTTCATCAGCCATCCCAGAGGGGAAGCAATCAAATTAATCAAAAAATTCAATGTGAAACCTCAATTCTTTTATTCTAATCTAACTAATCTAAATTTTTCTAAAATTTTTCTAAATTTTAATCTAATCTAATTTAATTTAAGCATTATTCTGATGATTTTCTGAACCAGAAGCCGGATAAAGAATCTTTTTCCAGGAACATGCTACCGGCACTTCATCCACTCCGCCCCTTGCCCAGGGATGACAGCGGAGCAATCTCTTTCCGGCAAGGGCAAGTCCTTTCAGAATGCCGAAACGTGCAATCGCAGTGACTGCATAACTAGAACAGGTAGGATAATACCGGCAACAGCGAGGAAACAGCGGAGAAATCAATTTCTGATAACAGCGAATGACAAAAATCAGGATTTGTTTCATAGCAATTTATTTTGTCATCCGCCGGACAGGCTCCTGATACGTCCCGGCATAGATCTGATGCAATGCCGGAATACCGTATTTTTTCAGCCATCTGCAAAGTACCTGACAATCAATTTCCGTAATATTGGATTTGGCAACAATCACCAGATCCAGCCCCACTGGTGCCATTCTCTCCACTTCACGCCATGCCTGCCGGATGATCCGCCTGGCTCTGCTCCGGCAGACGGCATTGCCGACTTTCTTGCTTGTTGTAATCCCCAGACGGTTGCAAGGCAGACGATTTTGCCGGGCATAGACAATCACATGCCTTGACACTGCCCGTCTGCCCCTCTGGTAACAGTTCTGAAAATCTCTGTTATTTTTAAGAATCTCTGTATATAAGTAAGCCATCGTCTGCCTCAACCGCCTTTTCGTAAAACAAAAAGACCACAAATGCAAATTTGTGGTCTGACTCGTCAATGGGAAAGTCTCTTTCTGCCCTTTGCTCTCCTGCGAGCTAAAACCTTTCTGCCGTTTCTGTCGGACATTCTCTTCATGAAGCCGTGCTCCTTCTTTCTGTGCAGCTTCTTCGGCTGGTAAGTTCTTTTCATGCCAAGCGCCTCCTTTCAATATGCGAATCAAAAAAACTGTATTTTTCATACTCTCTTATTATAGCTTAAACCCTTCATTTTGTCAAGAGTTTTTTTCAAATTTTTCAGAATTTGTAAGATACGGGCAAAACAAGGGATATTTTTGCCTGAGGAAAGGTTAAATATTTTAACCAGGTACATAGAAA
>CAMWJT010000284.1 GCA_947174625.1 uncultured Ruminococcus sp. | reverse complement strand
TTTTATAATGATACGTCGACCCCCGAGATCTCCACCTATTAAGTCGTCGGCAGCGTCCGATGTGTATAAGAGCCAGGCATGTTTCTGACTGGCAGTCATCATGGATTCTGATAATTTTTTAAAATTCACACAATGCTCCAGAATTTCCGGCATGACCGACGGTGTATGTAATAATTGCTGTAAAGCCTGTTGCTGTGCGCTGTTGTCTTTCCAACAGGTCTGATACTGCGGACATTCCTTGCAGACATGTTCCCGGACTTGTCCGATGGGATCAGGAATCATGCCGACAGTTAAATGCCGCATCACAGCAGATGTTTCCTCCCGGAGCTGTTCCAGCGCATCACAAAGAAATTGTTCCTGCTGGATAATCTGTCTCTGTCCAATAGAATGGATCGCAGGAACGCTGATAAAATACCGCAATTCCATTTTACTGCACATGGCATAGATACAACAGGCAATCATGAGTTCTACCAAAATTTTCACCAGTTCCATACTGCTGTCCAGGACGGCACTGCTGAACATCTGCATCAGGAAGAATGTCGGAATCAAGACAGAATTCGGCGTCCTGGAGAGAAATCCGGCAAGCATTGCCGTCACCGGCAGGAATAACAGGGGCATCCCTAAGGGAACACTGCACAGGACAATTCCACAAGTCGTAAGCGCTCCGCAGAGTGTCCCGGCGGATTGCCGGAATTGTCTCGCCGCCAGGAGCGTACAAAGAACACCTGTAATCCGTCCCAGGTTGCAGAATTGAAAATCCATGCCGCACAGTGCCGTAATTCCCAAAAGATAACAAATTGCGAATGTAAAACTTTTTCCAGGATTTAATATAATTTTCCGGTTTTCACGCAGACTCTGTACAGCATCTGCCAGAAAATAAGCCGCCGCACCAGTCAGGAATGCTTCCGGAAGATAGAACAGTAATTTTCCGGTACGGTGTTCAAATACCAGAGAGAGGAGCAATCCGGAGATCACACAGGAAATTCCTGTTAATATGCCCATGACACTGGCTTTCTGATGAGAATCAGAGCCAGAATCCGAATCCGAATTAGAATGATGCTCATAAAATAAAATTCTCATGCAGGTCACACTTACCAGGGCAATTAAGACAAATTGCATTTCTTCGGGTGCCTGACGGACGGCATAGGCAAGCAGACTTCCCAGAAGCATACAAAATGCGTACAAGGGGTTGCAGATCCCGGCAAATGCGGCGGCAAGAGGGGAAGTTCCACCACTGATTGTGCCGAGTGAAAGCAAAAATCCACTGCATACAGACCCTGCACAGAATACAGGCACCTGTAACCATTCATTTTCCAGAATTTTTTTGAATTTTCCTGACTTTTCTGATTTTTCTGATTTCTCCATGATAGCTATCACTCCTGAAAATAAAATTATATATTAATTTTATTATAACAGAATTCTTCTGTGAAGCCTGTCGAATCTCACGGTCATTTCAGAGGATTTTGCGCAGAAAGTATGTTATTTCCTGCGAATCTGAACTTTTCCCGGTTTAGATTTGACAGATTCTGAAAATTGCGCTATAATTATAATAATGATATTCCAGAAAGGAGAATAATTCATGAATTTAAATAAAAAAATCCTGAAAAAATATTCCGGTATTGATAACCTGCCATCCGGGACTGCCTCAGAGCAGATCACAGATGGTTGTCTTGTCCTGGAGGGCGGTGCATTCCGGGGTGTTTACACCAATGGTGTATTAGATGCACTGATGGAACAGGATCTTAATTTCCGGACAACAATCGGGGTCTCTGCCGGATCTCTCACGGCTATGAACTATCTTTCCGGACAGATCGGACGTTCTGCCCGGATGAATCTCCGTTACCGGCATGACAGCCGGTACGTCGGCACAAAGGCAATCCGGAACAATCAGGGATTAATCGGCTTTGACTTCCTGTTTGGTCATCTGCCGTTCATTCCCCGGATGGACTGGAAACGTTTCCGGAATCCTGAACGGGAACTCTATGCCGTTGTGACGAATCTGGAAACAGGCAAGCCGGAATATCTTGAAAAAAGCATGGGAGAAGATTTTCTGACGGCTGTCAGTGCATCATCCTCCATGCCGTATATTTCCATGCCGGTCATGCTACGGGGGACACCTTATCTTGACGGCGGATGCAGTTGCAAAATCCCGTATGAATGGGCGCTTGCGCAGGAATTCTCAAAAATTATCGTTGTCAGGACACGTCCCCGGCAGTTCCGGAAAAAGATCCGTTCCGACCAGGAGAATCATAAAATCCGGATGCCGGAGCTGTTTTACAAAAATTATCCCAATTTCGCTTCATCACTGTTAAGAAGCAATGAAGCTTATAATGCCCAGTGTGATGCGTTGGAGATTCTGGAACAGCAGGGAAGGATTTTTGTCATAGCGCCCTCGCAGGATGTGACAGTCAGCCGATTAGAAAAAGACATGGAAAAATTAGGAGATTTATATTATCTGGGTTACAGGGATACTAACGCACGGATTGCAGATTTAAAAGCATATCTAGAAAAATCCTGATTTTATTAATTTAAAATAAATCCTGCAATGTCCATCTGCATTGCAGGATTTAACTATGCTTGAATTTTATAATTCTGCATTTTTGCATCAGATGCACATACTCGGACTCTGGGAAAATGCGTTGCTCAATCTGACTAATTCCGGCATTGTCAATGCTTCTATCCGGACAGACGGCGCAATCTGTGCTGTTGCAAATATTTCCAGAACTTCCGGCTTAGAAATTGCAAATG
>CAMWJT010000283.1 GCA_947174625.1 uncultured Ruminococcus sp. | reverse complement strand
ACTTATTACATGTCAATAGATTCTAAAAAAACCTTGCTGGTCCCGTAAATTCAGCAAGGTTTTTCTATGATAAAAATTTCTAAGGAGGAAATTGTTACCAACTTTTATAAAATTTAAAATTAACTCTGTTCGGACAGATACAGGCTCGCACGGCTCTGAATCATATCTGCCGCCGCCTGTGCAGTCTGGTCACCGGAGAAGAATTTTTCCGTTTCTTCCTGCACAATCGTATAAATCTGATCATCATAATAATTCGATTCCGTCACACTCATGATATAATTTTTGATCTCGTCAATATCCGCCTGGGTCGGAACAACCTGTTCCATCTCTTCATTGCCACTATACCAGGTTACCAATACTTCTTCGCCGTTCTGATCTTTGTAAGTTTCCGGCTTCATCGCTTCTTCGGCTTTCTTGTCAAATGCTTCTTTCCGGACAGGGATCTGCCAGCTTAATTTTTCCTGTGCTTCTTCTGAGAGTATGTCCGTAAAGAATCCCCATACCTGATCTTTCAAATCAGAATTGGCAGAAATCGCAAGCGTATAACCAAACTGGATTCTTCCGCCGTTGCTATTCTCTTTCAAAGTCGGATAGCCGATATAAGTCAGATCTGCGCCGTCAAAATACTGACACTTTTCCCGGAATTCCTGTTTGATGTCACTGAGATACACTTGTCGGAACAGTGTCTTGTTATTGATATACTGATATTCATATTCTTCCCAGTAAGCTTCCCATTCTTCCTGTGTTCTGTCGTTATTCATATCGCTGTCTGCCGGATAGGATTTGCACAGCTCCAGTAACTGCACAAATTCCGGTGTGTTGAAATTGCATGTCGCATGCGCCACGTCTATAAATGCGTTCAGATTGCCCATACAGAGCTGATACAAGGCACTGCTCTGTGTCATATCCGGGAATGCTACTGTGCCTTCCGGGAGATTTTTAACCAGTTCTATAAATTCTGCTACAGAAATTCCGCTCTTGTCGCCGGCAAGCTCTGTTTTCGCCTGCAATGTCTGGACATTAAAACTGAATCCGATCTGATTGAGTGTATTGCCATATCGGAGTGTATCAAATGCGTTCATGAAATATTCATCCGGATTGAGCGTGCTGAAATAGTCTTCAAGATCCAGGAAAATACCTTTGTTGGCAAATTTTTCATAACTGATACCACTTGTGCAGATAATATCTGCAACAATCCCGGATGTCATATCGTTTTCAAATTTTGTCATGCCTGCTTCCCAGTCTTCTTCGGTACTGTACTTGTTATAATCCATGATGCCGATCCGGTAACCGGAATTCTGCCGGTTGAAATTTCTGACGGATCTGCTGAGTTCGGAAGACAGCCCGAATGTTGCAAGCGTAATCATCTGGACATTTTCAAATTCTTTCGGGTCACGTTCCGTCATGATATAAATCCCGGCATCACCGCCTCCGTCGTAATCGTAAGTAGAGATCATGAATCGCCCGTCCGGCAGCATGGTAACCTGGTTGACACTATCCCCCATGAAGTCAGAATTTAAGAAATTCACGACTTCCTCGCATTTGCCTTCTGCAAAATTTGCACCATAGACAGCATTGGAATCATAGAAATAAAAATCATAATTTTCACCGTTTCCGGCGAATGTGCCATTAAACCACATGGGCATATCTGCAATTTCAACAGATTCCACCGTCTTCGTCTCCGGGTTGATTTTTCCGAAGCCGGAGTTCCATTCCTTGTCCTGATAATTCACATAGATGGTATGATCATTTGCCTGGAACATGGAATTGATATACTGGAAATCACCGCTGATGTCGCCGATTTTCTTGAAATCCTTGTCATAACTTGCAAGAACGGGACTGCCCATATTATCATAAGTGATAGCATAGTAATTTCCGGCAGAGTCACAGATGATTGTACTGAAATAAGTATCTTCGCCGAACATATCGCTTACGTCCTTGGTCTCCAGTACGTTCATGTTGTCATCATAGACTTCCATGGTATAGCCTAATTCCTGATAGGGATTCTCTTCGTTTTCTTCATCCCAGATATAGGCATTGAAGATAAACGTCAGATTGCCGTCCAGATTCACAAAATTCATCGTCGGATAACACTCTGTTTTTTCATCCAGTGTTTCCGGATAAGCGAATTTCATTTCTTCATAAGAATTGTCCGCCGGATGATACAGAACCATTTTGCTTTGATATTCTTCATCATAGCCATTGATCAGAAAATTGTCTCCGACGGCGTAAAAATTATTATAACCTTTCATACCATCAATTTTGATTTCTTCGGACGAATAGGAATTGTCAAATGAAATATCCAGAGCCGTTGCAGATTTATTTCCGGATTTGTTTCCGGACTTATTGCCGGAATTACTGGACGACTGTGATGTGCCTTCGCCGGGATTATCTGCATCCTCTCCCTTGGAGCATCCGGTCAGAACAGAACTGAGCATCAGGGATGCGAGCATAACAGACATACTTTTCTGAATAAATTTTTTTGAATTTGAATTTTTGCATTTCATAATAAAAACCTCCTGTATTTATTTGAATATTTATTTTTAGTGTACTACTTTGAATCATACGCAAATTGTATAAATCAGTATAGCATACTATCTTGGATTTGTCAATAGATGTTGCCATTTTTTCATGATTCTTAATCATTCTTAGACAAATCTTAATCAATCTTAAACATTTCTTAATATTTAAGAAATTTAAATTATTTAGGGTCTCTGATAATAAAACAATCCAGACACGCAAAACCTGACAT
>CAMWJT010000282.1 GCA_947174625.1 uncultured Ruminococcus sp. | reverse complement strand
TTAGCATGATGTCAATACAAATTTTAATATTTTTAATATTTTTCTACACCATATCGACATCCAAATCATCTATATCTTTGAAACATTGGCATACACCCCAAGTACCAATATAATTTGTGCCTTTTTCATTAATCTCCATACAATAAATATCCTTAAAAATCTTTTAAAAAAATTCGATCAGATAAATCACCAAACATTTTACTTGCTATATTCATACACGCATCACCAGACTTAAAAACATCCCCTGCCGGAATGAACAGGCAGAGGATGTTATAAATTCTAAAAAATTTCAGGATCAAAGACCCCAAATGTCCTTTGCATAGTCATTGACACTGCGGTCAGCAGAGAAGATGCCTGCGCCGGCGGTGTTCATCAGGGACATTCTTGCCCAACGCTTTGTATCATTGTAGCATTCCGAACTGAAATTCTGTGCGTTCTTGTAAGATTCAAAATCAGCAAGAACCATATACGGATCAGAATTCTTCAGAGAATTTGCCACTTCGTCGAACTTGCAACCGTTGATGCCGTTGTACATCCGGTTGATGCAGTCACGGATCAGCGGATTCTCGTTGTAAAGTCTCTCCGGATTGTAGTGATGTTTTATGGCATTGACTTCTTCGGTCTTCATACCAAAGATGATAATATTATCATCGCCGACAGCATCCTTGATCTCGATATTTGCACCATCAAGCGTACCCAGTGTGACTGCACCATTGAGCATTAACTTCATATTGCCCGTGCCGGATGCTTCTTTTCCGGCAAGTGAAATCTGCTCGGAAATATCTGCCGCAGGCATTAACAATTCAGACAGTGTAACACTGTAGTTTTCTACAAAATGCACGGTCAGCTTGTCTGCGATTCTCGGATTCTTACGGATTTCCTCCGAAATTGCCCAGATCATTTTAATAATCTGTTTTGCCAGATAATAGCCGGATGCTGCCTTTGCAGCAAAGATATACGTCTTGGGTGTAAAGTCTGCATTCGGATTTTCCAGTAAATACTGATACTGTGCCAGAATGTTCATCACATTCAGGTGCTGTCTCTTGTATTCATGCAGACGCTTTACCTGGACATCAAAAATGCTGTCCGGATTCAGAATCGTCTTGGATGTGCGCTCTACATGCTTTGCAAACCGGACTTTGTTCTGTCTCTTGACTTCCATGATCTGCTTGAGAACTTCTTCATCATCCGCAAACACTGTCAGCTTGGAGAGTTCTGCGGCATCTTTCAGGAAGCCATCACCGATCTTGTCTTTTAACAGCTCCGTCAGTCCCGGATTGGACTGATACAGCCATCTGCGGTAAGCAATACCGTTTGTGACGTTCTTGAACTTGTGCGGTGTGTCAGCGACTTCATCCGGGAAGACATCCGTCTTGATGATTTCAGAATGCAGTTTGGAAACACCATTGACGCTGTGGCATGCCGCAACGCAGAGCGTTGCCATGTGGATCGTATTATCTTTGATGATCGACATTCTGGTTGTCTTTGCAGAATCATAGCCGTTGCGTTCCATCAGAGACTGACAGTATCTGTTGTTAATCTCTACAATAATAGAGAAAATTCTTGGGATGATGTGTTTCACCATGTTGACATCCCATTTCTCAAGTGCTTCTGCCAGGACAGTATGATTGGTATACGCAAATGTGTTTGTCACAATATGCCATGCCTGTTCCCATCCATAACCGCAGTCATCGAGCAGGACACGCATCAGCTCCGGAATTGCCAGTGTCGGATGTGTGTCATTGATGTGAATTGCTACTTTTTCGTGGAGATTCTCCAGTGTGCCGTAAACACTCATATGCGTATTGACAATGTCACCCACAGCCGCTGCACAGAGGAAATACTGCTGACGGAGACGGAGCGATTTGCCCTCCAGGTGATTGTCGTTCGGATAGAGAATCTTAGAAATTGCATTCGACATGGAGTTCTGACCGATTGCCTTTGCATAGTCGCCCTGGTTGAACAGTTCCATGTTGAAGGACGGTGCTTTTGCTGCCCAGAGACGCAGAACCGATACACCGGAGCTGTCGTAACCAGATACATACATGTCATATGGTGTTGCAATGACAGTATTATAATTCACATGGGAAATGTGATGATACTGATTGTCCCAGTATTCGTTGAGTTCGCCTTCAAAATGGACTTCAATCGCCTTTTCCGGCTTGGCATCCAGCCAGATGCTGCCGCCGGGCAGCCAGTTATCCGGTGCTTCGGTCTGCCAGCCATCTACAAGTCTCTGCTTGAAAATACCGTATTCATAGCAGATAGAATGTCCCATTGCCGGCATTGCCTGTGTTGCCATGCCGTCGAGGTAACATGCCGCCAGACGACCAAGTCCGCCGTTGCCTAAACCGGCATCCGGTTCACACTCATAGATTTTGTCCAGATTGATGTGAAATTCAGACAGCATTTCTCTCACAGAATCCACCATTTCCAGGTTATAGAGACTTGTCTTGAGAGAACGTCCCATGAGGAATTCCATAGAGAGATAATACACCTGCTTTTTGCCCATGGAATATGCCTGATTGATGAATTTGCGACGTTTTTTCTTGAGTTTCTCCACAACCATTGCAGAGAGGACTTCATAGACCTGGGGATCAGATGCTTCCTCCGGAGAAACACCGAATTTGTCTTGCAGACGTTCGCTGAACTGTTTCTTGAAATTTTTTGCTTCGCTGGAATCGTTTACAGCCATAGTCAAATTTTCCGCACCTGAATTGAATTAAAAATATAAAAATATAAATCATAAAATTC
>CAMWJT010000281.1 GCA_947174625.1 uncultured Ruminococcus sp. | reverse complement strand
ACACAGAATGGTACAGATCCAGAGGCTACCCGTTTGACATTACATCTGTGACGCAGTATGACCAGAAATTTATTGAAAACAGAGAAATTTATAACAGTATCTCCACGCTTGTGGATGAACTGTTTGACGATTACATCCGCAGAGAGGGCAATCTTGAACCATTATTTGCAGCATTCTGCAACGGTACAACTGTGACTTGCAGCGGTCTTTCCCAGTGGGGAACGGTCGATCTGGCAAATCAGGGATTATTGCCCTATCAGATTTTGCAATATTATTATGGAGATGATATTACAATCGTGAAGAATGCACCTGTCCGGACGGCAGAATCGTCCTATCCGGGAGAAGTCCTCGCACCTGGTTCTTCCGGGATTCCGGTGCAGACAATGCAGATCCAGTTGAACCGGATTTCAAGAAACTATCCGGCGATCCCGAAAATCCCGGATGCAGACGGTGTTTATAATTCTGCGACAGAATCGGCAGTCCGGACATTCCAGGGGATTTTCAATCTGCCACAGAATGGTATCATAGATAAGGCAACCTGGTACAAGATCGAATATGTCTATACCAGTGTCAAACATCTGGCGGAACTGGATTCCGAGGGGATTACGATTGAAGAACTGCCGTTCCAGTTCACAGAAACACTTGTACCGGATATGCGCAATGAACAAGTCCGGGGACTGCAATATTTCCTGGCTGTTGTAGGTGCTTATTATGAAGAAGTGGAACGGATTGAAATCACGGGAGTTTATGATCAGCAGACAGAAGATGCCGTGAAATCGTTTCAAAGAGTGTTCGGCTTACCGCAGACAGGTGTTGTCAATGAATCTACCTGGGATTTTATTTTCCGGGCATATGCCGGCATTGTAGAATCCATTCCGGTGGATATTGCGGATTATGTCCCCGTACCCTATCCGGGACAGGTGATGCAGGAAGGTGTCACGAGTGAATATGTGAGAATTTTACAGGAATATCTGAGCTTTATTCATGAGACGATTCCGGAAATTCCGGCAGTCCGGAATACCGGGTATTTTGGTCCTTTGACAAGGGCATCCGTGATTGCATTCCAACGATTTGCAGGATTGCCCCAAAATGGTGTTGTGGGTGTCGTGGCATGGGATGCGATTGCCGGATTGTATTCTGATCTGAAATTCGGCTACGGCAAGCGTCCCTATCAAGCGCCGGGCTACACAATCCGGGGAGAGTGAATAAAAATAAAATTCCCAGAAAGTGAAGTGATCTGATTTCATGGCTTATACACAAGAGCAGAAGCAGGAACATATCAGGGAACTGCAAAAATATCTGTTTGCAATTTCCTGTTATGATTCCAGAATATCCCCCATGATTCCCAATGGTGTTTATGATGCCAAGACGCAGGAAGCTGTCCGGCAGTTTCAGAAGATCTACAAACTGACCGTCAACGGTGAAGTCAATGAAACAACCTGGAACAAGATTGTCTCTGTCTATCAGAGTTTAATTATTGAAGATACACCCACTTGTCTGAACGCATTCCCACAGAGTAAAAATGCGGTCATGCGTTCCGGCGACAATTGTTTCACGGTGACCGTGATCCAGGCAGTGTTATTTGCACTTTCCAAGCAATATAATAATATCCCCGGTATTTCCATCACAGGAGACTTCAATACAGAGACGGCACAGGCTGTGCAGTTATTCCAGAATATGTGTGCATTGCCTGTGACCGGAGATGTGGACTGCAAGACCTGGAACATGTTAGCACAAGTTGGCTGTGAACTGAAAAATGAAAAATTATAATACAGGCAAGGCGGATTTTTTCCGCCTTTTTTTGTAAAAAAATCTTGACAAAATTCATAGTATATGTTATAATAAATTTAATTTTATCAGAAGTAACAATATCAGAAGGTATCCACATGAAAAAAATAACTATTTTAAACTTCATTTTATTAGTCGTTGCATTTTGTTTTCTGGCAACTGCCTGTAAAAAATCAGACAAAACAGAGTTTACAACAGAAGAAACTACTGTCACTACTCACACAACAATAGAAACTACTACAACTACGCATACGACAACAGCAATAACTTCTGCAATAGAAACTGTTACAACAACAGAGATTACTACTACTACTACTACTACTACGACTAACACGACCACCACAACTACTGCAACTACCAACACAACGACAACAACAACCGATACTATAACAACTGAAACGACTGAAAATCCTGAAAAAATTGCAGACAAACAACTTGTAAAAGCAATTCTCATGGAAGAACATGAATATTACACGGAAGAACAGGCAGAAGAAGAGGCTGATTGGATGGTAGACAGTGCTGAACCATATTCACCAACAGGGAACATCTATTCCGGAGAAGATGCAATAGAAAAAGCAAGAGCCATATTAATTGAATATAGCGGACAGGATTATATTGACAGAATAGAAAAAGATTTTACTATTTATGAGGGACAAGAAATAAAAATTGAACGAGATTATCCGCCATATACTGTTACTTATTACGAAGCATATGATGCCTGGCTGGTTTTCACACATCCTCTTTCTGGAAAAGCAGTAGAAGAAGATGCACCAATACTTGGTGTAGCTGTCCCTGGCACATTTCCTGATGTGTTATTAAGGGCAAATGATGGAAAAGTACTGGGTATTGGTGATTTCGGATGAATTTTTCTTCATCTCAAAAAGATGAGGTGACCATAATTTAAAAATTTAATACTAAAAAATAGGCAAGGCGGATTTTTTCCGCCTTTTTTACATCAGAGAATATAACTATC
>CAMWJT010000280.1 GCA_947174625.1 uncultured Ruminococcus sp. | reverse complement strand
GTAAGGAAGAGAGGTAATTAAATTGTGAAAATTTTTCGTAAATTTTCAATTTTCCTGCTTTCCATAATGATACTGTCTAGGTTTGAAATAGCTCCAGTATCTGCTGAATTACAGGAATCACATGAATCCTATAAAGTAAAAAATAACTTTACTTTTTCGTTGATTGATGATTCTTATTATGTTATCACAGGATATAATGGAGAAGATTCCATTGTGGAGATACCTGAATTAATGGAGGGAATACCAGTTTCAGGCATAGGTACGATGGCATTTTGTCAAAATAAAAATATAACAGATATTGTTCTGCCAACTACAATCAAATTTATTGATGACCGTGCTTTTACGTACTGTACTAATTTAGAAAGTGTTAGTTTTTCTGAAGGATTGACTACTATAGAGGATAATGCTTTTAATGGCTGTTCTTCGCTTGTATCTGTATCGTTTCCGGAAACTTTAAATACTATTGGCAGTTCTGCATTTAGAAATTGTAGTAATCTTTCTGCCATTCAGTTTAATTCAGATTTTATGAGTGTTGGATATGATGCTTTTGCCAATACTGCGTGGTATGCAAATCAAGAAGATGGCTATATTTGCTTTGAAAATGTATTGTATAGCTATAAAGGGACTATGCCGAATAACGAAATTCTGGAAGTAAGTGATACTATTACTTGCATTGCAGAGTGCGCAATGAGAAATCAAGTGAATTTATCAGATGTTATTTTCCATGAGAATATTCATAGTATCGGTTGGGGTGCATTTAAAAATACCGGAATAAGAAAATTAAATTTACCTTTTATTTCTGTAATTAAGGCATCAACTTTTTCTGGTTGCAAAGAATTGAAAACAGTAACTATACCAAGCTCTGTTAAATCAATTGAGTTTGAAGCTTTTGCAGGTTGCAAATCTTTAAGCGAAGTTGAGATCAGCAACGATATTGTTTGTACGATAGATATATATGCTTTTGATGATTGCCCGTCGTTAACACAAATTCAATTACCAAAGTCAATCAATGCTATTGGTCAATCAGCATTTGGCTACTATATTAGTGAACAAATAGACTGTGAAATAATGTCTTGTCCCGTTGAAAATTTTACCATAGTAGGTTATAAAAATTCAGTTGCTGAAACATATGCAATCGAAAATGGTTTCAGATTTATTGCGCTCGATGCGGATACTGTTGCTGGTGATGTAAACGCTGACGGCTCTTTCGGGGTTTCTGATGTTATACTGCTCCAGAAATGGCTGTTAGCTGTTCCCGGTACAAACCTTGCCAACTGGAAGGCTGCTGATTTTTGTGAAGACGGAAAGCTCAATATTTTTGACTTGTGTCTTATGAAAAAGATGTTGGTGAAAGAATCATAAGAGTTATTTATAAATTGCGTTTTACTTACTTGACAAGCTTTTTAAAGTATGCTATAATAATTAAGATTTTTTATTTATTTGTTTATTTAGAGGAGGAATTTGTTTGAAAGAAAAACTGGCATCTCTGCTCCGGGAGGGAGAAGCGAAGATTCTTGCGGCTGCGTCTGAAACAAAGTTGCAGGAAATCAAGGCTTCTTTGCTCGGCAAACAGGGATCTTTGACGGAAATCATGAAAGAAATGCCGAAACTCGACAAATCGGAACGTCCCGAAGTCGGGAAACTCGTGAATGAATTAAAAACAAAATTCACGGCGCTGATTGATCAGCAGAGAGAAAATTTCATGTTGAAAGCATCCGAAATCCCGGCGGATTTTGATGTTACTGTCCCCGGTACAATGCCGTCCGGCGGTGCGCTCCATCCGATTACACAGATGTGTTATGATCTCAACGACGCATTCCGGTCAATGGGCTTTGAAATCTACGAGGAAGAAGACATTACAAGCGAATTGTATGCGTTTGATAAGCTCAATTTTCCGCAGAATCATCCGGCAAGAGAAAGCATGGATACTTACTGGCTTGCAGGACATGACACCGGTGCGACCAATGAGAAGCTCTGTCTGCGACCACATCTGACTGGTGGCAGTGTCCGGTACATGCAGACACATAAACCGCCGTATCGTTTTGTCTATCCGGGCAGAGTTTACCGGAATGAAACAACAGACGCAAGACATGAACGTGCTTTTTTCCAGTATGAAGCATTGATTGTGGATAAAAATATTGATTTTGCATCTGGCAAAGTCATGCTCAAGAGTGTATTATCCAAAGTCTTTGGCAGAGATGTGCCTGTCAGAATGCGAATCGGGTTCTTCCCATTTGTAGAACCAGGATTCGAAATTGACATGGGTTGTCTGGTCTGCGGTGGCAAAGGTTGCAGTGTCTGCAAAAATGTCGGTTGGATTGAGATCATGCCCGGCGGTACGCCGCACCCGAATGTCCTCAAATCTGCCGGACTCAATCCGGATGAATTCACCGGATTCTATGTCAATATCGGTCTGGATCGGCTTGTCATGATGCGTTACGGCATTGATGATGTGAGATTATTCCATAGCGCTGATTTGAGATTTTTAGAACAGTTTAAATAATCCTGAGGGAGTGTGAAATTTAAAATTATGAAAATATCATTGAATTGGATCAAAGATTATGTCGCACTTCCGGCAGATCTGGATCTTAAGAAACTGGCTTATGATCTGACAATGTCGACCGTGGAAGTCGAGGATGTAAAAAAATTAGCAGATAGTTTTGATAAAATTCTGGTTGGTGTGATCCAGGAAGTCTTGCCGCATCCCAATGCAGACAAATTAAGAATCTGCAAGACAGATATTGGCAATGGCGAAATCAAAGAG
>CAMWJT010000279.1 GCA_947174625.1 uncultured Ruminococcus sp. | reverse complement strand
TCAATTGTCAGACTTAAATAACCGTCTGCAATTTTTGTATTATCTGCATACCATCCGCAATCGAAACAACTGCCGTTCGTCCAGCCGTCAGATGCAAAGAACAGGGGAGTTTCACCATTCCGGAAATCTGCAACAGCACTTGCGGACGCATTCATAGGTGTTCCGAAATCCTGGATTTTTCCGGGTTCTTGTGGTTCCGTTGCCGGTGGTTCTGTTGCTGGTGGTTCTGGTGTCGGCTCAGGTTGTGTCGGTTCAGGCTCAGTCGGATTGGTGGGATTGGTCGGCTCTGGTGTTGCTTCTACAACTGGCAGTGTGTCAATCAGATGTACCAGATAACGCAGTACGTTCATAGAATCTGCCAGTGAGATTTTGCCATCCAGATCAACGTCTGCATTTTTCAGTCCCTGTGGGGTGACTTTGTCTACACCAACATAAACTCTGTTCATCAGAACAACGTCCGCAATATCTACTTCGCCGTCCTCATTGGCATCGCCCGGCAGATAAGCATCTGTTCCCGGATTGTCCGTCGTTCCAGGATTGGGATCGGGATTAGGATTAGGATTGCCAGGAGTTTCAGCGTCCATAACAGACAGCAGGTAAGTCAAAGGAGAATTCCAATAGATCGTGATCTCATTTGTGGAGTAGCTTTCCGCATTATCTACATAACACAATGCCGGTGCAAGTCCGTTACAATATGCCTTTGCGGCACTGTCTTCCAGATGAGAATTGACACCGCCGACAAGCATGCCTTTCATGGCTGTCCCATTTGCCATAGAGGGACGATGATGCGGATTCTGCGGAGATACTGTGCCGTACCCCGTCATGAAGCTTGTGCCGATGGGATTCGTGCCAAGCAGATAATGCAATTGTGCTTCAGCGGCATCCTGATAATCTTGATTGCCGGTCAGTTGGTTTGCAATTCCCAGGATTACCCCGGAATTAGCAATCGTCATATTACTGCCCCAGTTATAGACTGTCTGTGAAACACCGTAGGGAGAATTCTGCGAAGTTTTCAGGAATTTGTCTGCCTGTTTGATGACAGCATTCTTGGCTTTGGTATAGATTTCAGAGTTCTGGTCAATGCCGGATTTTGTCAGAATGGCAATATTGCCATAATCGCCGACAAGCGCCCAGTCCATGCCGGTCTGTGTCGTCATGCTTTCCAGTGCAGAAAGATACTTTGCATCACCTGTGACACGCCAAAGCTGTGCGGCTGCCCAGTAACGTTCATCTATATCTACAACGTCGCCATATTCGCCGGTTGTAATGTCTTCCGGATTTTTAAAAATCAAACTGGGATTCTGTTCCAGGAAGTTCCACGCATTCTTTGCAGCATTCAGACAAGTTTCTGCAAATCCCGGATCAGATTTCTGATAAACTTCTGCTGCAAGTGCCATTGCACCGGCAAAATCCGCCGTAGCTGTTGTGGAAACCGGTGTGACAATCAGGGGAGCTGTTTCTTTTTCCGGTGCAACATAACCGGGGAAGTTCTCACAGGTGACTTTATGATACACACCGCCGTTCGCTGTCTGCATTTTCAGCATCCAGTCGAGTTCATATTTTGCTTCATCCAGAATATCTGCTCTGCCGTTGCCGCTTTCCGGGATACCGATGGCATCCGAATGCAGATCCGGATTTGCCAGATAAGAATACAGCAAGTCTGCAACTGCCTTTGCACCTGCAACGGTATAACGTCCGTAATCTCCGGCATCATGCCAACCGCCGCTGACGTCAATCTGCTCACTTGTACCATAGATCGTAGCCATACCGGTATGACATGCCGAATGGGCAAAATCAACATCTTCTACCGCACATCCGCAGCGCTGTAAATACAGCATTCTGACAGAATCATCCAGCATGGAGCTGTACGGATTTTCAGCGATTGTGAATGTGTAAGAATCATCCAGTCCATCACACTGAATATAATAACTGCCGGATTCTGTTACCTGGGAGAAGTCTCCAGTGTAATCCGTTTCACCGGCGGAAACGTTCTCTTTCGGTCCGGAGAGCGTTCCGGTATAGACAACCTGTTTTGTATCTGCATTCACGACAGAAAATGCCGTCTGATTTGTAATATTCCGGAATACAGCCGTTTTTTTGCTGTTGGTCTTGTAGCCTGTCTGATCTGTCAGGATCGGCGGTGCATACGGTCTTGTCGCACTGTAATCTACTTTGCTGTCGTCGACTAATTCCAGAGAAACATTGTCTAAATAAATGACATGTTCCGGAAGTTCGCCGCCATCTTTTTCCTGCAAACCGCAGTTGAATACAAGCTTTGCCATGATGTCTGTTTCATATTCCATTGTGAATTCATAATCCACCGTCTGCGGTTCAGAAGTCAGATTCAGTCCTTTCCAGGTATAGGCAGCATATGTACCGCCGTTCTGCTGGATCATGCCTTCCACGAATCTGTCCACAGAACTGGAAATATCATATTTCAGACGATAAACGCCGTTCTGGTGCAACGGAATAATATCATAGAACATCTGCACAGCATAAGTCACTTTGCCAGTACTGCTGACTTTGAGTGCCAGTCTGCCGTTGTCCGTGGTGAGTGTAGCAGCGCCGCCGCTTTCCTTGTACATGCCCCAGCCGGACGAACTGGATTCAAATGTACCATTGCTGATCAGATCCGCCGCAGAAACAGAAATCTGCGCAAGCGGAAGTGCGGCTGTCATCATTGCGCAAGCAGCAATTGCATCGACACAGCGTCGGATGCTGTTTTTCCGTTTTTGATTTGATTTTTTGATCATTTCGAATATCCC
>CAMWJT010000278.1 GCA_947174625.1 uncultured Ruminococcus sp. | reverse complement strand
ACATATGACAGTCCATCAGAAATTAGTCGCTATGACGGAAAGTTATGAGATCAGATCCGGGAATCAGATTGCTTATACGGCAAAGAAAAAGATCATCTCCGCCGGAGCAGATTTCAAGATCATGCAGGGAAAAGACGTGATCGCTGAAATTGATGAAAAAATTCTCCCGGCTGTCCGGACGTTCCGGCTTCTGATCCGGGGACAGAGAGTTGCTGTCGTCAAACAGCAGATTCATGCAATCTCTAAAGATATGTTCGTTGAACCGTTTGGCTGGAAACTGGACGGCGATCTCACCGGGACGGATTTTAAATTCACTGACAGAGGGCATGTCTATGCCAAAGTACATAAAAAAATGATTGCACTCAGTGATACTTATGAAGTGGATTTTGATGATCCGGAAAATGCCTTGCTGATTGCCATGCTTGTGATTGTCCTGGACGAGACATTTCATAGCAAGCGTTCTGAAAAGTAATCTTAAATTTAAAAATCCCTGGAAAACCAGGGATTTTTAATTAATTAAGCTCCATCAGCCAGGCAAGCATTTCCTGCTGTCCTTCCGGAGTGAGTGCAAAAGTCCGGGTTTCTTCCATCTCTGCAAGATCCGAACAGAGCATTCCATGCCAGACGGAGATTGTTAAAATTTTCTGTTCGGCTTCGTCCTTGCCGGGGATGATTTTATAATTCAGATTCCCCCGGCTTCCTGTGAAATAATTTCCGGCTTCAAAATAATACACTCCCGGAATGTCAAATTCATTGAATTTGCGTTCTTTTTTCAGCTTTTCCATAATGCTCATATTCCTTTCTCTAATAAATTGATGACATGCGATAAATCCGGCAGACACGCATATAATCTGGTTTGCAGTTCTTCGTCCGGTTCGGACAGATCCGGGATCATCACCGGTTTACATCCGGCACGATATGCAGACAGAATCCCGTTGGGAGAATCCTCCAGAGCGATACACTCTCCGGGAGATAATCCGAGTGTCCGGCTTGCTGTGAGATAAATTTCCGGATCAGGTTTGCCTTTTGTGACCATGTCACCACAGACGAAATTTTGAAAATACTTGTCAATCCCGGTCTGTTTCAGATAATTTTCTGTGCGTTCTCTGTCTGTTGCTGTGGCAACGGCAATTTTATAATCATGTTCATGCAGATAGGCTAATAATGGCTCTAATCCCGGCTTTTTTTCGATTCCATGCAATGCCAGATGCTGTGCAGTTAATTCCCTGCGTCTTGCACGGATTGTCTCATAATCAAAATTCTGTCCGAAAATTTCTTGTAATCTGGGTTTTGCATAGATTGCAGATAAGCTCCGGATGCCAAGTACATGCTCCAATTGCATAGGATAGCCGGCTTCCTGTGCCGCCTGCATCCAGTATTTCGCCAGTAATTTTTCTGTGTCGAACATCAGTCCGTCCATGTCAAAGATAATGCCCTTGATCATATTATCATCTCCGTTGTTAGAAATTTAAAAAATTACCCTGCACCCGGCAGGGTAATTACAATCTGTCAAAACAGATTCAAAATTATCTATTTTCTAAATAACATTTTTTTGCAAGCACCAGATCAAAAATATTTATCATGCCATCCTGATTGAAATCCACAGCTTTCCAGTTCGGCAGATTGCCTGCACCCAGTAACCATTTTTGCAATGTAATAATATCCAAAATATTAAATTCTCCGTTTCTGTCAGCATCTCCTATCAGGATTTCCGAAGCTTTCCCAAGAGAAACAAATTTTCTTGTATACTTTCTAGCGTAGGCTTTTGCTGTGGAATTATCATAGCCGTAAATTGTTGCTGTATCAGAAATCGTGAATTTATGATCATAAATTTCACATTCTGGATTTTCAATTGTGACAGATGTTAAAGATTTGCAATCATGAAAAGCATACAGTCCAATGGATGTCACACTATCCGGAATGACAATAGATTCTAAAACCTTGCAATTCTCAAAAGCATACTCTCCGATGGATGTCACACTATCTGGAATGACAATCGATTCTAAAGCAGTACACCAATAAAAAGTATTATCTCCAATGGATGTCACACCATCTGGAATGACAACAGATTCTAAATCCGTACTAGCAAAAGCACCCTCTCCAATGGATGTTACACTATCAGGAATTGTAATAGATGTGAGTGGACAAAATTGAAAAGCATAACTTCCGATTGCTGTGATACTATCTGGAATTGTAAAAGAAGTTAAAGAGGTACACCCAGAGAAAGTACTGCTTTCGATTGTTGTCACACTATCTGGAATCACAATAGATTCTAAAGCAGTACAATAGTCAAAAGCACCATATCCGATTGATGTCACACTCTCTGGAATTGTGACAGATGTTAAAGACATACAACGCCTGAAAGTAACAGGTGCAATTTCTGTCATGCTATCTGGAATCACAACAGACGCTAAAGCAGAACAAAAATAAAAAGCACCCTCTCCAATTGATGTTACACTATCAGGAATGACAATAGATTCTAAACCCGTACAATATTCAAAAGCACTATTTCCAATTGATGTCACACTGTCTGGAATGATAATAGATTCTAAAGCGGTCATCCCATAAAAAGCATAGGCTCCAATTGTTGTTACACCATCTTCAAGTATAATCTTTTTGATACTTAAATGACTCCAACCAAGTAAGGAAAGAAAACCCCAATTATTCTCTCCGTTTTCCATTTCACCAGGTCCGCTGCTGGTCAGTGTTTCGGTGGATGTATCAAAATTCCAGTTCAGATTTTCTCCGCATGTCCCGGAAGTAGAAATTTCTTCTGTATTT
>CAMWJT010000277.1 GCA_947174625.1 uncultured Ruminococcus sp. | reverse complement strand
CACTTATACTGTGTCAGAAATCAACGCCGATTCTCGCTATATTACGCCTGTTTCACAGGATATTCAACTGACAAATGGCAATGCAGATCTGACTGTGACTGCTGATTTTGAGAATGTTCTGAAAAAGGGCAGTCTCCGGATTAACAAGCAGTCCGAGGATGGTCAGAATGGTGACAGGCATTTTACTGTGACCGGAAACGGGCAGAGTTATGACATTGTCACGCATGCAGACGGTGTGGCAGTTCTTTCTGGGATTCCTGTTTTTGACAGCAATAACGAGAAAATCGTCTATACTGTATCAGAAAATGATGTGCCGATTCGCTATGTGATTCCGGCGAAACAGTCGACAACTCTGGACGCTGATGAAACGACAGACCTGACTTTTGAGAATACGCTGAAAAAGTTCAGTGTGGAAGTCATCAAGCAGGATGCAGAAAACGGCACAGCACAGGGAAATGCCACACTTTCCGGTGCAGTTTATGGTCTGTATTGTGACTTTGAACTTGTGGACAGCTATACCACAGATGAAAATGGCTATTTTAAGACAAATTCCTATCCTTGCGGCAATTATACCATTCAGGAAATCAGTCCGTCTGCCGGTTATCTGCTCGATGAAACAGTGTACACAGTCGGCGCACAGCCTGAGAATTACACAGTAGAATTTAATACTGCCAGCATGACTGTATTTGAAGTACCAGTCAAGGGCAATGTATCCATTCTCAAGCACAGTGATGAAAACGCAGATGAGATTGTAAACCTCGAAGCAGGGGCAGAATTTGAAATTTATCTGACATCTTCCGGCAGTTATGAAACGGCTGATGATACTGTCCGTGACTATCTGATTACTGACGAGAACGGCTTTGCTCAGACAAAAAACATGCCCTATGGTCAGTACACTGTCCACCAGACAAAGACAGTCAATGATGCCGAATTTGTGTCCGATTTCGAGGTGTTCATCTCTGAAAACAGCAAAACTTATGAGTATATTCTCAATGATGCACCGTTCAGCAGTTATATTCAGGTCGAAAAGCTGGATGCTGAAACAGGCAGGACTATCGCTTATGAAGGTGCAGGCTTCCAGATTTTCAATTCTGAGGGAAATCAGGTCTTGCTTGGCGGAATTGACACATTCTACACCGACAATGATGGTATTCTGATCACATCGGAATCCCTTGCCTACGGCAATTACACGCTTGTTGAGGTGCAGGCTCCGATGGGGTATGTGCTTGACAGCACACCAATTCCGTTCATGGTGGATTCTTCCAATGCAGAAGAAGAAAATGCTGTCAACATCATCAAGCTGACCAAATCTGATATTGCTCAGAAAGGCAGAATTTCCGTCCAGAAAACCGGACAGGCTTTCACGACTGTAAAGTCTATCGGCTATGCTCAGGATGATGGTCAAACGTCAGAATCCCAAATTATCTATACGCCTGTATTTGAGGAAAAAGGTCTTGAAAATGCTGTTTTTCAGGTCATTGCCAGTGAGGATATTGTCACGGCTGACGGCACAGTCCGTGCAAATGCCGGAGATATTGTTGCCGAATTAACAACGGATTCGGACGGCTATGCTGAAACAGATCTGCTGTATCTTGGCAAGTACGAAGTCAAGGAAATTTCCGCACCATATGGCTATATTCTGAATGATGAAAGCAAATTTGTGGAGCTTACCTATGCCGGGCAGGAAGTTGCTGTGCGTGATACAGTGCAGCAAGATTTTGTAAACAACTATCAGGGTGTGAACATCCATCTGACAAAGGCAATGAAACAGGATAAAATTTATGATCTTGGCAACAAAAATGAATATCTGAACGTACGCTTCGGACTGTTCGCCGCAGAAAATATCACTGCTGCTGACGATTCTGTAATTCCCGAAAATGGCTTGATTTCTGAAATTTCTCTCAATGAGGATATGACTGCTGCATTTACAGAGCAGCTGCCGTTTGCAAAATATTATGTGCAGGAAATTGCCACAGAGGAGCATTATGTTCTCAACGGCGAAAAATATCTGGTGACATTCCAGTATCAGGGTCAGGAAATGACAACGGTTGACATTGACTGCGGTCAGTTTGAAAACACGCTGAAACGTGGCACAATCGAGGGCAAGAAAATCAACACCAATGGAAAGTCTCTCAGCGGTGCAATGATTGGATTGTTCCATGCAGGCGAAACGGATTTTTCCGGAACAAATGCGATTTACAGCCAAGTTTCTGATGAAAACGGCTGTTTCAATTTTGAGAATGTGCCGTATGGCAATTATATTGTCAAGGAAATTTTGCCGCCGGACGGCTACGTCCTAACCGAAAAATCATATCCCGTTTCTATCACAGAAAACAAGGAAATTGTCGAAATTACGATTGAAAATGATTCTATCAAAGTCGCAGTCAGCAAGGAAGATGTGTACGGCGAGGAACTCCCCGGCGCACAGATGCAGTTGATTGATGAATACGGCAATATTGTCGAAGAATGGACATCTGACGGCACAAATCATATCATTTCTGAAATTCCGGCTGGCTATTACACAATCAGAGAAACTGCTGCACCGGATGGCTATGTGATTGCGACTGATATCAGCTTTATTGTGAATGTTCTCAATGTTGTTGAGGTTAAAAATGTCGAGGTATCAGCATTTACTGCGGATGGCATTCCGCTGGTTACAATGGTAGATGGGACAACTGCTGTCAGAATCAGCAAGCAGGATATTACCACCAGTGAAGAACTGCCGGGTGCAACACTTCAGATAATTGATGAGGACGAAAATATCATTGATGAATGGATTTCCG
>CAMWJT010000276.1 GCA_947174625.1 uncultured Ruminococcus sp. | reverse complement strand
ATTCAAGCAGAAGACGGCATACCACATTGCCTCTAGACTCGTGGGCACGGAGATGACTCTAAGCGACAGCATTATACGTCCGGACTTGCGTCCATGTGTCTGCTCAAAGGCATTGAAGCCGGTGCGGATATTATCGACACGGCAATGTCACCGCTTGCACTGGGCACATCCCATGCACCGACAGAATCTATGGTTGCCGCTTTGCAGGGTACAGAATATGATACCGGTCTTGACCTGATGCTCCTGACAGAGATCCGTGAATATTTCATGGGATTGCGCAAGAAATATCTGGATGAAGGCTTGATTGACCAGAAAATGTTAGCCACGGATGCCGGGGCATTGATTTATCAAGTACCTGGTGGCATGTTATCTAATCTGTTATCACAGCTCAAACAGGCAGGAAAAGAAGATCTCCTGAATGAAGTGCTTCTGGAAGTGCCGAGAGTCCGTAAAGATGCGGGATTCCCGCCATTGGTAACACCATCTTCCCAGATTGTCGGCACACAGGCAGTATTTAACGTCCTGATGGGTGAACGTTACAAGACCGTGACGAAAGAATTCAAAGGCGTTGTCCGTGGGGAATATGGTCAGACACCAGTCCCGATTGATCCGGCATTCCGGAAGAAAATTATCGGCAATGCAGAACCGATTGACTGCCGTCCGGCAGATCTGCTTGCACCGGAACTGGAGAAACTCCGCAAGGAATGTGCAGAATGGGCAGAGAGCGAAGAAGATGTGCTCAGTTATGCACAATTCGGACAGGTTGCTGTGAAATTCTTTGAAAAGCGCCGGGATGCAAAATTTCATCTTGACAGCAAGCACGGCGATCCGGAAAAACAGGTACATCCTGTATAAGATTTAAATTATTAAATTATAATGAAAAATAATTCAGAGTGAACCGGTTCTGCCGGTTCTTTCTGATTATTTTAACAGGTTATTTTAACAGGAGGTGCGGCATTATGCCGATCAGAATTCCCGAAAATCTTCCGGCATATCATACGTTGGAACAGGAGCATATTTTTGTTATGCCAAAAGATCGTGCGGAACATCAGGACATCCGTCCGTTAAGGGTATTGATTTTAAATCTCATGCCGAAAAAAATCGAAACAGAAACACAATTAATGCGGCTTCTCAGTAATACACCACTGCAAGTCGATGTGGAATTATTACAGGTGGAGCATATTTCGAAAAATACAGCACAAAGTCATCTGGATGCTTTTTATAAGACATTCCCGGAAATCCGGGATCATTTCTATGATGGCATGCTCATCACCGGCGCACCCGTGGAACATATCCCCTTTGAGCAGGTGGATTACTGGCAGGAATTTTGTGAAATCCTGGACTGGACGAGAAAACATGTCTATTCTACCATGTATATCTGTTGGGCGGCACTGGCAGGATTGTATTATCATTATGGAATTGAAAAACAGAAGTTAGACAAAAAATTATTCGGAATCTTTCCGCACAGAGCCGAGACAGATACGCCGTTATTAAGAGGGTTTGACGATGTGTTTCCTGTACCGCATTCCAGACATGCCGAAATCCGCCGGGAAGATATTGAAAAGCATCCGGATCTGCATATTTTGTCATATTCAGCACTCGCAGGGGTGTTTCTGGTAGAGAGCAAGAACGGCAGAGAATTCTTCTTAACAGGTCACAATGAATATGAACGTGATACCCTCAAAGAAGAATATTTCCGGGATGTGAAAAAAGGCTTGCCGATTGAAGTGCCGTTTAATTATTTTCCGGGTGATAATCCCATCTGAGAAACGGTATTTTCCTGGCGGTGTCATGCCAATCTGATGTATTCCAACTGGCTGAATTACTGCGTGTATCAGAAAACGCCGTTTTCTCTGGAGAATCTGGAAAATATAGATTAATGATCCGATTGCAGGATTTTTGTAAAAAATTCTTCTGTAGAATATTCCGGACTTCGATTATAACGATCCAATCCGTACAGGCAGTTACTGTCCCGGACGATGTAATTTCCCTGTTCCCGGCACGAAAATGTACAGAGAAAGCCCAGTTCTTTGAGTACAGGAACACTTTCTTTACAGATAAAGCCGTAGGGATAGGCAAATGCAACGGGTGCTTTTCCCGTTTCCGTCCTGGCTCTCTCCTGGAGTTTTCTCAGATCTTTTCGTAACATGTTTTGATACTGTTCCGGATTTTCTCCGTACATGATCGAACAACCGGCTCTCTGGTCGTTGCTGTGTAACTGATAGGTATGACTGCCGATTTCAATTCTGCCGGATTGTTCTAATCTTCTTACATCCTCCCATGTCAGATAGGAGTATCTGTCGACATGGGGGTCTTTTTCTGCCGTTTCGTCCGTGTAATAACCCACGATAGAAATAACAGCGCACATGTTATATTCTTCCAGCAAGGGTAATGCGATCGATAAATTATTATAAAATCCGTCATCAAATGTCAACATGACCGGATGTTCCGGCAATTCTCCTTTTCCCTCTGTGTAAGCGTACAGATCCCCCACAGAAACGGTCTCGTAGCCATTCGCCCGGAGATAATATAAATCCTGTGCAAACTGTTCTTTTGTGATCTGATAATCACCATTCGGTGAATCCGTGATACTATGATACATGACAACAGGCAGAAAAATGCCTTCCTGGAATGTTCCGGATGAGGGGACAGACCGATACAAAGAACTTCCGATCAATCCCAGGATGATCAGCATTGTATCAAATAAAAGAAATAATTTTAATTTTCCTGTGATTTTTTTTGTGTTTTTAATATTTTTAAGATGAATGACATGATAATTAGAAA
>CAMWJT010000275.1 GCA_947174625.1 uncultured Ruminococcus sp. | reverse complement strand
ATAAAAATCTCCCATCTTGTTAAAATTAAAATCAAAATAAAAAACTCCCGGAGCAAGCGCCCTGAGAGTATTGTTTCATGCCGGTGGTGGGACTTGAACCCACACGCCCTTGCGGACAACAGATTTTGAGTCTGTCTCGTCTGCCATTCCGACACACCGGCATTTTGTACCAGTATCGGCAACAGTATTATTATAGCATATTTTAAAATATTTGTCAAGTGTTTTTCTGAATTTTTTTTAAAAATTCTCTTGCATATTCTTGCAGAGTGTGTTATACTGTTAATATGCCATTTAAAATTTTAAAAAATTAAATTTAAAAATAAAACTGTACCAGAAAGGAATGAAATATCATGAAAGACGGATTTGTAAAAATTGCCTGTGCATCTCCTGATCTCAAACCAGCGGATTGTGAATATAATGCCAGGAACATCCTGGACTGTATCCGGCAGGCAGAACAGAAACATACAAAAATAATCTGCTTTCCGGAATTATCTTTGACCGGCTACACCTGCGGAGATTTGTTCCTGCAAGAAACTTTGCTGGAATCTTCGGAATATTATCTTGCAGAACTTGCACGACAGTCACAAAATGCAGACATGCTCTGCATCATCGGCTTGCCGGTCAGATTCCGGACAAAATTATACAATTGCGCCGCTGTGATTTATCACGGCGAAATTCTGGGAATCGTTCCCAAGACACATATTCCTAATTACAGCGAATTTTACGAAGCACGGCATTTTACATCCGGAAAAGATCTGCTTGCTGATCATGTGATCTGCGGTCAATCCGTTCCCTTCGGTACAAAACAACTGTTTCAATGCCAGGACATGCCGGAATTATGCTTCGGGATTGAAATCTGTGAGGATCTCTGGACTGGCGAAACACCATCTATGAAACTGGTACAGAACGGCGCAAATTTAATATGCAATCTGTCCGCAAGTGATGAAATCATTGGCAAAGCAGACTACCGCCGGACAATCATCAAGGCAAAATCCGGCAGTCTGGTTTGTGCCTATGCCTATGCAGATGCCGGAATCGGAGAATCCACACAAGATATGGTCTTTGCCGGGCATAACATCATTGCGGAGAACGGATCTATCCTGAAAGAATCCGGATTATTTCAGCAGGAAATAATTTTTGCAGATCTGGATCTGAAAAAAATTGTTTCCGAAAAACGACGGATGAATACTTGTCAGATGAGCAATCCGACGCAAAATTCTGATTTCCGGATCTGTTACTTTTCCATGTCCCTGGAAGAAACGACACTGGAACGCTGCATCCCGAAGCATCCGTTTGTGCCGTCAGATCAACAAATCCTGGACAATCGCTGTGAAGAAATCCTGCTGATGCAATCCGTCGGACTGCGCACCAGATTACAGCATATCGCTTGCAAGCATGCCATTCTTGGATTGTCGGGCGGACTGGATTCCACACTCGCATTGATCGTGACCGTTCATGCGTTTGATCAATTAGGACTCCCGCATGATGGCATCACAGCTGTGACAATGCCCTGCTTTGGGACGACAGACAGGACGTATTGCAATGCCTGCCGTCTTGCAGAAGCTTACGGTGTGACACTCCGGGAAATTCCAATTCAGGACAGCGTCAGACAGCATTTCAAGGACATTCAGCATGAAGAATCCAATCACAATGTTGTCTATGAAAACGGACAGGCACGGGAGCGCACACAAATCTTGATGGACATTGCCAATCAAACCGGCGGCATCGTCATCGGTACAGGAGACCTCTCAGAATTGGCACTCGGCTGGGCAACTTACAACGGCGATCACATGAGCATGTATGCAGTCAATGCGTCGATTCCTAAAACGCTTGTCCGGTATCTGACGGCATATGAAGCCGCTCATACAGATGGATTGCTCCGTAAAATTTTACTGGATATTCTGGACACACCCGTCAGTCCGGAACTGCTTCCGCCCGATCCGGATGGACAGATTGCACAGAAAACGGAAGACCTGGTAGGACCTTATGAGTTGCATGATTTTTATTTGTATTATATGCTGCGTTTCGGATGCAGACCCGGCAAAATTTACCGCATGGCATGCACTGCGTTCCGGGATTTGTATTCTGAACAGGAAATTCTGAAATGGCTCAGGGTATTCTACAGACGATTCTTCACACAGCAATTCAAGCGTTCCTGTCTGCCGGATGGTCCGAAAGTCGGGAGTGTGACACTTTCACCAAGAGGAGACTTCCGGATGCCGAGTGATGCAAGCGTGAATCTCTGGTTGAAAGAACTGGAAAATCCGGAGAAAATTGAAAAAAATAAATATTAAAAAATATGAAACACATGAGAGAGTAAGAGAGGAGATGTCGCTTTGGGCGATAAGAAAAACAAGAAAAAAAATTATTACCTGGTTGACTACGAAAATGTCCACAAATCCGGTCTGAATGGCATTGAAGAACTGCGCCGGACGGATACTGTGATTATTTTTTACAGCGAAAATGCAGATTCTCTGTCTTTTGAACTGCATCACTATCTGGCGCAGTCCAAAGCCGTTGTCAAATATATCAAAGTGGACACAGATGGCAAAAATGCACTGGATTTTCAGTTATCTTCCTACATAGGCTATCTGATCGGACGCAACGAACACTGCAAATGCTACATTGTCAGCAACGACAAGGGGTATCATAACGTCCGGGATTTCTGGAAAAAACGGGATGCCAAAATACGCATGGTTTCCTGCATCCGAAGTCAGACGGATAACTCCGGTCTGAAAAAATCAGTATTAATGAATTAATACAGGAATTTAGGATATAACCCTCATACCCAG
>CAMWJT010000274.1 GCA_947174625.1 uncultured Ruminococcus sp. | reverse complement strand
AGATATTATAGCACAAATTTTCAAAAAAATCAATCTTTTTGCCTGTCTTTCCTGTGAAAATCAGATGAAAAAATTTTTTGAAAAATTTTCAAAAAAATTTTCAAAAAACACTTGACAAATCCAAAAAAGTGTGCTATAATAATATACGTTGTGAGGGACATGCCAAACACAATAAAATTAAATTAATTAAAACAGATGAGACACTAGCTCAGCCGGTAGAGCACCGCCCTTTTAAGGCGGGTGTCGAGGGTTCGAATCCCTCGTGTCTCATTCTTTTTTTTATTTTTATAATCCTGATAAAATAGTATAACAAAACAACCGGATTTTTACCCGGTTGTTTTGTTGTCTGGTTCTAATCCGGTTACTTCTAATCTCTGCCCACATACCCGGAAATGAATTTCAAATCCTGCAAAATTCATGTGATACATCCGTTCCGGATCTTCCTGATACGACGGTCTCGGATCTTCCGCCAGACATGCACACAGCGTCTGTCGCTTCTCCGCCGGTATCTGATTCAGAAATTCTTCCGGGAAATCAACTTCTAGATGATAATCCCGGAATGTCTGCGCATAACTCCCCACAGCATCCGGATAACTGTCCGCATATGGCAGATAAGGCTTAATATCCAGAATGGGTGTTCCGTCTAACAAATCCACACCGGAAACAAGCAGTTCTATCCCGGATTCTTTGAAAATCACTTCTTGCAGTTTCACACAGGATAAGCCAATCGGATTTGGTCGGAATGGCGATCTTGTCGCAAATACTCCGATTCTTTGATTGCCTCCCAGACGGGGCGGTCGTACGGTCGGTGACCAGCTCTCCCGGTGAGACTGCGAAAAATCAAAAATCAACCACAGATGCGAAAATTCCGCAATCCCCCGGAATGCTTCCGGTCTGGCATATGCCGGAAGCATCACAATTCGCCCGGAAAGTGCCGGGACTCTGCCGCTCTGCCGGGGAATCCCGAATTTTTCCTTAAAATCTGTGTGAATATACCCGATAGGTTTCAGATTCATGCGATCGCTGCAAATGCCTGTTCAATATCTGCAATAATATCATCTACATTTTCCAATCCACATGAAAAACGGATCATACCGCCGTCAATCCCGGCAGCAACTAACTGTTCTTCCGTCAATTGCCGGTGCGTTTCACTTGCCGGATGCAGAACACATGTCCGGATGTCTGCCACATGGACTTCATTGGATGCCAGTTTCAGACTGTCCATGAACTTGATCGCATTTTCACGTCCGCCCTTAATCACAAACGAAATCACACCACTGCACCCGGTCAGATATTTCTGTGCCAGTGCATAGCCCTTGTCAGATTGTAATCCCGGATAAGTCACGGATTCCACTTTGTCAGAATTTTCAAAATACTCTGCGATCTTCATTGCATTTTCGCAGTACTGTTTCATACGGACAGCCAGTGTTTCCAATCCCAGATTTAACAGGAATGAAGAATTTGCCGCCGGATAACATCCGAAATCACGCATTAACTGCATTCTGGCTTTAATAATATAGGCTGCTTTTCCGTAAGTCTCTACATAAGAAATTCCGTGATACGATTCATCCGGTTCTACAAATTCCGGGAAATTCCCGTTTGCCCAGTTGAAATTACCACTGTCAATAATTACACCGCCCGTCTGGACAGCATGTCCGTCCATGTACTTGCTCGTGGAATGAATGACAATATCTGCACCAAATTCAATTGGTCTGCACAGAATCGGTGTCGCAAACGTATTATCTACGATTAATGGCACATTATGTGCATGGGCAATCCGTGCAAATTTCTCAATATCCAGGACGGACAATGCCGGATTTGCCAGTGTCTCCCCGAATACAGCTTTTGTGTTCGGCTTGAATGCTTTCCCGATTTCTTCTTCACTTGCATTCGGATCAATATAGATGCACTCAATCCCCAGTTTTTTCAGCGTATAAGAAAACAGATTCACCGTTCCGCCGTAGATCTCCGGCGTGCTGACGAAGCTATCCCCGGCTTTGCAGATATTCAGAATAGATAACAGCGTTGCCGCCTGTCCAGAACTGGTACACATTGCACCGATACCGCCCTCTAATTTTGCAATCTTTTCTTCAATTGCCATTGTAGTCGGATTCTCAAATCTGGAATAGATCAGACTTTTTGTCGGATCATCAAACACAGCGGCAACTTCCTCTGTGGAATCATAGACATATGTTGTACTCTGCACAATCGGAACAACTCTCGGCTCGCCGTTTTTCGGATGATAGCCTTCATGCAAACATTGCGTTTCAATTTTCATGAAAAATTCTCCTTAAAAATAATTTTAAAATAATTTCAACAGATTTTTTATATTTTATAATCTATTGATAATATTTATTATAACATGCTATTTCCAATTTGTCAACGAAAAGGTGAAACTATGACAGATAAAAAATTATTAGAATTTAAAATCCGGATGCAGAAAATCCGGAATATCCTGAAAAATTCAGACGGTCTGCAAGTCCTTGAAATTTCTGAAATCCCGTTTGATTTCAGAATTTTAGAAAAATCGGGCTATTATGCAGATCATAAAATGCCCGATTCCAAAATCCCTATGGATTCTCAAACTCCTGCTCTTTATGCCTGGATCATCCAATGCTTACAACTCGAAGATGGAAAAATCCTGTTTCTTTTACTGGATTCTTTCCCGATTAAAGTAAAAATCATCCATACAGAAATTGCTGTCAAAAATCTGTGGCAAGCCAGGGAAATCACAATTCTTGATGCACAACAGACTGTACTATCTGAAATCTGCTGTGATTCCAGGGATGAACAACATTA
>CAMWJT010000273.1 GCA_947174625.1 uncultured Ruminococcus sp. | reverse complement strand
GTCCTGGAACAGGCAGAACAGATGCAGGATGCTCCCACAGAATTCGAGATCCTGGCAGTGAGTGCTTATTTAATATTTGCCCGGCAGAACTGCGATTTTGCCGTGATCGAATGTTGCATGGGCGGGGATTCGGATTGTACCAATATCATAAAAAATCCGGTATTATCTGTGATTACGAATATCCGGAGAGATCATTGTGCATTCCTGGGCGATACGCTCCAGGGGATCGCCAGGCACAAAGCCGGGATTATCAAACAGGGGTGTCCGGTACTGACAGGGGAAAAAAATCCGGATATTTTGCAGATCATTCAGACGCAGAGTGAATGCTTACAAGCGGATTTTTATCCGGCTGAAAATTTTGTGATTTCAGCAGATTATCATCTCACCGGGACGGAGCTGAACTGCCGAGAATTCGGAAAATTGGAATTATCTCTTCTGGGAGCCTATCAGTCAGAAAATGTCAATCTTGTGTTGCATGCTGTGAAGATGCTCCGGAATGCCGGCATTTCAATTCCGGTTCAGGCTGTCCGGGATGGATTGGCTTGCTGTCAATGGCATGGCAGATTTGAAGTCATTTCTGCAAAAGATCCCTGTGTTGTTTTTGATGGCGCACACAATCCGGACGGCATGGAGATGTTAATTAAAAGTCTGGATCTGTATTTCCACAAAAAGAGCATTATTATCATGGGTGTCATGGCAGATAAAGAATATTCATGCTATGGGAAAATGCTCCGGGATTATGCAGAAAAAATACTGTTAGTCCGTCCGGATCAGCTCCGTGCGTTAGCTCCGGAGTATCTTAAAATTGCCTTACAGCAAGACATGCCGGAGGTTGCAATCCAGGTCTGTGATTCTGTAGAAGATGCGTTCCGGACAGCTCTGGAGATTGTTCCGGCGGATTCTCAGATTATTTGTCTGGGTTCTCTGTATCTGTACCGGGAATTTTCGGATGCCGTGAAAAGAATTCTGTAAAATAGTATGATAAATAGGAGGCTATCGTGTATGATAGAATTACTGAAAACGATAGATACAGATCAATACTTGTGGTGTCGTGATGCTGTATTAGTGAGAGTTATCGGCGGAAAGTCGGCATTAACCAAAATTGGTTCTGATGATACAGATGATTATACTGTCAACTCTGTTCTTCTGCTGAACGGAAAACCGATCGTTCAGGGTGAATATCCGATTTGCCCAACTTGTTCTGCACTTCTTGCAAGGGGATATGGGATCGAAAACACGGATTGCAAAGAATTGCAAATGATCCGTAAGAAGATCAATTCCGCCTATGTTGACTTACAGACTTCTGTCCGGAACATAGAACCAATACTTGATTTGCTTGATGACGGATATTATATGATTGCTGATGCAGAAATTTATCCAACAGATGGCAGTCATCATTTTTTTGCCAATGTTCCTGATAAACTATGTCATATCGAAGCATCATGTTCCGGATATTATAATCATGATTTTCTGACAGTAGTTGATGGGTTTCCTGCTTTTCTTTATCCGACACAATCAAATACTGTCCTTAATCCGGAAAGAGCTGACTATTATGTTGATAAAATTGATAAAGACAATGCACCAAGAGCAATTGCCTATTATGACAACGGTTTTATCTGTGCATTGCTTGACGGACACCACAAAGCTTATGCCGCAGCCAAAAAAGGTTGTCCATTATCAACACTTGTCATCATTCCTATGTCAGGCACTTATCAAGAACAGCATTCATCCATTGCATATGCCTGCTTTTCGGAGATAACGATTCCGATTTCTGTCCTTACTGCATATAGCAGGAACAAACCACAATTAAAACAGATCGTCCGATTTGATAATTTCCATAATGAACCGATAGCAGAGAATAATTTTGATTTCAGATTTTATCCTACTGTTGAGGAATTAACAGGAATCTATGCGGCTGGACTTGAAAATGTCACTATCACGGAAGAACTTGTTGAACAATGGATCAAAAGCTCTGATTTTGATATAGATGGGCAGATCAAACTGAAATACTTACTGAAATACTATGCGAAACGGACACCGCAACAAGCGTACACAATTGCAAAAATAGTTGTTTCATTTGCTCCGGAAATTGAAAAATTTCAAGATTTAATTGTAACAGCTTATAAAATAATCATAGCGAATCAGAATCATGAAGCAGAGCAAATTGTATTGGACTATATGATAAATCATGATCGCAAGAGTTTCGCATGGACTATTTGCAGTTCGTATTGGGAAGATGTAGACTAATTATGCGTATTATTTATAATCATAAAAAAGCACTTGCTTTTTTGTGAAATTTGTAGTATAATAAATAATAAAATAAAAATTTAAAATTTCAGAAAGGTCTTGTAAATTATGAAATTGACAATCGGTTTTATCGGCGCAGGCAATATGGGTACTGCTATCATGAAAGGTGTTGCAGGGTGCGGACTGGATGCGGAATTATCTGCATTTGATCCGGATTTTACAAAGCTCGAAGCATTGCAGACATTTGGTGTGAAAGCTTGTCAGTCCGGATTGGAAGTGCTCCAGTCCTGCAAATATGTATTCCTGGCAGTCAAGCCACAGATGTTTGATGAAGTTCTGGAACAGATTGCACCAGGTGTGACACAAGATACGGTTCTTGTATCAATCGCAGCCGGAATCACAGCAGAATACATCCGGAGCAAGACAATTCTGGATGCGAAAGTGATTCTTGTCATGCCGAATACACCGTTATTGCTCTGTGCCGGAGCATCCGCACTTGCGAAGTGCGAACCGACAACGGATGAAGAATTTGCTGTGATACGTCGGATTTTTGATGCTTGTGGCATGAC
>CAMWJT010000272.1 GCA_947174625.1 uncultured Ruminococcus sp. | reverse complement strand
CTTTTCCTCCTGATGAATCATTTTAAAATTTATTAAAAAATATGCGTCTGGCTTCTGCAATATGCACTTGTCATCTGCTTGTCCGAAAATTTTTCTGATTTGGAAAATTGCTTGACAAGTCCCGGAGATTATGCTATAATAATGACAGTGTAATTTTAATTATTTTAATTTTAATGAGGTGCTAGGTGTAATGGATAAAACAGAATTGAAATATAAAAGAATTCTCCTGAAACTCAGCGGCGAGGCGCTTGCCGGTGAAAAAAAAATCGGTCTGAACGATACTGTGATTCGTTCGATTTGCGAAAGTATTAAAAAATGCGCTGACATCGGTGTGCAGATCGGTATTGTTGTCGGCGGCGGCAATTTCATCCGGGGTCGTATGAGTGAAGGCTTTGACAGAACTCATGCGGATCACATGGGAATGCTTGCAACAACGATCAATGCTATGGCAATTGCGGATATGCTTGAATCACTCGGTGTAGAAGTTCGTGTCCAGACAGCAATTGCTATGCAGCAGATTGCAGAACCTTACAGTTGCAACAAGGCATTGAGTCATCTTAAAAAAGGCAGAGTTGTTGTCTTGGGATGTGGTACAGGCAATCCGTATTTTTCGACGGATACAGCGGCGGCACTCCGTGGGATTGAGACGAAGGCAGAAATTCTGCTGAAAGCAACGCTTGTTGACGGTGTTTATGACAAAGATCCGCACAAGTTTGAAGATGCAAAACGTTATGACACATTGACATTCACACAAGTGCTGAATCAGGAACTTGCCGTGATGGACATGGCGGCGGCGACCATGTGCCGGGACTACAAACTGCCCATGCTGGTATTTGATTTAAGCAGACCAGATAACATTCTGGATGCTGTGCTTGGAAAATCTGTCGGCACGGTGATTACAGAATAATTTTTATTATATTTTATTATTATAATTTTAGAAAGGCTTGATAAACTATGAAAGAAACATTGAAACAGGCAGAAACCAAAATGCAGAAAAGCGTGGACAGTCTGCAAAATAATTTTGCGTCCATCCGTGCTGGCAGAGCGACACCGGCTGTCCTTGACAAAATTATGGTAGATTATTACGGTGTCCCCACACCCGTTCAGCAGATGGCGGCAATTTCCGTAGCAGAAGCCCGTGTCCTGATGATTCAGCCGTGGGATGCTTCTACGCTCAAGACAATTGAAAAGGCAATCCAGGCATCTGATCTGGGGATTACACCGAACAATGACGGCAAAGTCATCCGTCTGGCATTCCCTCAGCCGACAGAAGAACGTCGGAAAGAACTCTGCAAGAGCGTCAAGAAATACGGCGAAGAAGCAAAAGTCAGCGTCCGGAATGTCCGTCGGGACACACTGGACAAATTCAAAGCCATGAAAAAGAGCAATGAACTGACAGAAGATGACCAGAAAGACGCAGAAAAGAAATTACAGAAATTAACAGATAAATACTGTGATGAAATTGACAAAGCAGTTTCTGAAAAAGAAAAAGAGATCATGAGTATTTAAATCATAACAGGAGTTAAAAAATGGCTTTTATGAAAAAAAAGGCAGATTCTGCGAATCTGCCTGAGATGCTCCCGACGCATGTCGGCTTTATCATGGACGGCAACGGCAGGTGGGCGAAGAAAAGAGGACTCCCCCGGAGTCTGGGACATGTCGAAGGGGGCAGGACTTTCAAGAAAATTATGCAGTACTGCAAAGATATTGGAATTCCCTATGCGTCTTTTTATGTGTTTTCCACGGAGAACTGGAAACGTCCGCAGAATGAAATTGACGGGATTCTGAAAATCATGCGGGAATATCTCGACGAAGTACAGTCGCATCTTGGCGACGGTGTCCGTGCAATTTTTCTTGGTGATAAGAGTGCTTATCCGGATGACATCCGGCAACGTATGATAAAACTGGAACAGGATACGGCACATCACTCCAGATTGACTGTTTTGTTAGCTTGTAATTACGGCGGTCGGGATGAGATTGCACATGCTGCGAGAGAAATTGCAGAATTAGTCAAATCCGGACAGATTCAGCCGGAGAACATCACAGAGCAGACGATCGCTGAGCATCTGTATACAGCCGGATTGCCGGATGTGGATCTTGTGATCCGTCCGAGCGGTGAACTCCGGTTATCTAATTATCTGATCTGGCAGTGTGCCTATGCAGAGTATTATTTTACTGACGTGTTATGGCCTGATTTTTCTCCGGAAGAACTCGACAAAGCGTTGATTGACTATGCCGGCAGAGGCAGACGCTTCGGGGGAGTCTGAGCATGAAACAGCGATTGATTTCCGCCGGTGTCGGAATTGTCCTTCTTATAATTGTGTTAATTCTGCATCAGACATTTGTATTTCCTGTTGCACTGGCATTGATTGTGAGCATTATCCTGTTTGAATTGATCCGGGCAATCGGCGGACTGGAATTCAAACTTGCCACAGGCGGTGTTTTAGCATACGGGATTCTGAATATTATCTTGACAGGACTGTTTACAATTCTGGATCTAAGTACGAAACAATTCGTCATGACTGACAAAATTCATAGTGCATTATTGCCGATCTGTATTTCGTTTGTGTTCTGGGATTATATGCGGCATCCGAAAAATTTTCTGGTGGAACAAGGTGCATTCATGATCGCATCTATGGTACTTGTGCCGTATTCTTTCCAGTTTCTGTTAATGCTGAATGGCGAAGAACATGGATTATTTTATGTAATCCTGGGATTGTGCGGTGCTTGGATTGCCGATTCCGGTGCGTATTTTGCCGGAGTGGCACTCGGTAAGCATAAACTCTGCCCGGAAATCAGTCCCAAAAAAACAATTGAGGGATTTGTCGGCGGATTAGTCAGC
>CAMWJT010000271.1 GCA_947174625.1 uncultured Ruminococcus sp. | reverse complement strand
GAGAATATAAATTATGAAGAGAATCTGGAGAATTCGGAAATTCCGGAGAATCCAGAAAATCCGGAAAATTCAGAAAATTTAGAAAATCCTGAAAATCCTGAAAATCCGGAAGAAACTGTCAGCGATCTGGATGAAATTGAGGCATCTGATGAGCTGGAAGCCGAAAAGGACAGATATTTCAGACTGCTGGCAGATTATGAAAATTTCCGCCGGCGCACAGAGAAAGAAAAGCTTGCCATTTACGGCGATGCCACAGCAAAATGCGTCGAACAGCTCCTCCCGGTGATAGACAATTTTGAACGTGCTATGGAAGTGCCGTGTCAGGATGCGGAGTATTACAAGGGCATGGAGATGATCTTCGGACAGTTCCGGGGATTTCTTGACAAGCTCGGTGTGACGGAAATCCCGGCGCTCGGTGCAGAATTCAATCCGAACATTCATCAGGCAATCAAACGGGAAGAGGCAAGCGAGGAATTTCCGGAAAATACAGTCTGTGAAGTGTTCCAGAAAGGCTACATGCTCCAGGATCGCCTGATTCGTCCGGCAATGGTCGCTGTGGCAGGTTAATTTAATTTAAATTTTATTTTAAAAAATAATAAGCATGAAAGGATGCGTTTTTTATGGGCAAAATTATTGGTATTGATCTGGGTACAACAAATTCCTGCGTTGCAGTCGTAGAGGGCGGTAATGCAGTTGTCATTGCAAATGCGGAGGGCGCAAGAACCACACCGTCCGTTGTGGCTTTTTCCAAGACCGGAGAACGTCTGATCGGTAAAGTTGCCAAAAACCAGGCAATTACAAATCCGGATAAGACAATTTCTTCCATCAAGCGCCACATGGGTTCTGATTACAAAGTAGATATTGACGGTAAAAAATATACACCGCAGGAAATCTCTGCTATGATTCTCCAGAAGCTCAAGGCTGATGCAGAAGCATATCTCGGTGAGACTGTGAATGAAGCTGTGATCACCGTTCCGGCATATTTCACGGATGCGCAAAGACAGGCTACCAAAGATGCCGGACAGATTGCAGGTCTGGCTGTCAAGAGAATCATCAATGAGCCGACAGCGGCAGCATTATCTTACGGCATTGACAAAGAAGACGATCAGAAAGTCATGGTCTATGACCTCGGCGGCGGTACGTTTGACGTGTCCATTATCGAAATGGGCGAGGGCTATCAGCAGGTTGTGGCAACGGCTGGTAATAACCGTCTTGGCGGTGATGATTTTGACCAGAGAATTATTAATTGGATGGTTGACGAATTCCGGAAAGAACAGGGCATTGATCTGTCCCAGGACAGAATGGTGATGCAGAGACTAAAAGATGCCGCAGAAGCTGCCAAGATTGAACTGTCTGCAACACCGACAACAAATATTAATCTGCCGTTTATCACTGCGGATGCGAATGGTCCGAAACACTTGAATCTGACATTGACACAGGCAAAATTTAATGAACTGACGGCAGATCTGGTGCAGGCTACCATGGAACCCGTTCGTCAGGCATTGTCTGACAGCGGTCTGAAAGCATCTGACCTGGATAAAGTTCTCATGGTCGGCGGTTCTTCCAGAATCCCGGCAGTACAGGAAGCTGTCAAGAAACTCATCGGCAAAGATCCGTTCAAGGGCATCAATCCGGATGAATGTGTAGCACTGGGTGCGGCATTGCAGGGCGGTGTGCTCGGCGGTGATGTCAAAGAAGGTCTGATGCTGATTGATGTCACACCGTTATCTCTTGGCATTGAGACGGCAGGCGGTGTCTGCACGGTCATGATTCCGAGAAATACGGCAATCCCAGCGAAGAAATCCGAAGTCTTCTCCACGTATGCAGACAATCAGCCGGCTGTAGATATTAACGTTCTCCAGGGTGAAAGACAGTTTGCAAGAGATAATAAACAGCTCGGCACATTCCGTCTGGACGGGATCGCTCCGGCAATGCGTGGCGTACCGAGAATTGAAGTCACATTTGATATTGACAGAAACGGCATTGTGCATGTTACGGCAAAAGACCAGGGTACTGGAAAAGAACAGAATATCTCTATTACGGCATCTACGAACATGTCCGAAGAAGACATCAACAAAGCCGTAAAAGAAGCAGAACAGTATGCCGAAGAAGACAAGAAGCGCCGTGATGAAGTCGACACGAAGAACAATGCTGAAAATATGATTCTCCAGTGTGAAGGAACTCTGAAGGAACTCGGCGACAAGATGGCACAGGCAGATCAGGATGCTGTCCGTGCGAAGTCTTCTGAATTGCAGTCCGCAATTGATGCCAATGATACGGCTGCCATGAAGACCAAGATGGACGAACTCCAGAAAGTGCTCATGGAGGCAGGTTCTAAGATCTATCAGCAGGCAGGCGGTGCACCGAATATGGGCGCAGGTGTTGACCCGAATATGGCAGGCGGATTCACAGAAGAACCGTCCGGCAATGATACGAACGACGACGTGATTGATGCGGATTTCACAGAAGCATAATTTAAAATTTTAAAAATACAGCAGGGGCGGAGTCAGATAATTATCCGCCCTGTTGCTGATAAAGCGCTGATAAAACGTTGATAAAATGTTGATAGAGAGGAGTGCCGTTCCGACGGAGAAATATGGCTGAAAAACGTGATTATTATGAAGTTCTGGGCATCCAGAAAGGCGCAAGTGAGGATGAAATCAAAAAAGCTTATCGCAAGATGGCAAGGGAAAATCATCCGGATCTTCATCCCGACAATGCCGAAGAATGCGAAGAAAAGATGAAAGAAATCAATGAAGCGTATTCTGTGCTGTCTGATGCCGAAAAGCGTCAGCGTTATGACCAGTTCGGGCATGGCGGTCTGGATGGCAGCGGCGGTATGGGCGGTATGGACG
>CAMWJT010000270.1 GCA_947174625.1 uncultured Ruminococcus sp. | reverse complement strand
TGACAAGCCCCCACTTCTTAGCGAACGAAGTGAGCGAAAGTGGGGGTAGTTGACTCATACTCCTTAAATTTAAATGCAATCAAAACCGGACAAAAATTTTAAATTTCTGTCCGGTTAAATTAATTTCATTAAATAATAAATTATTTATTATTTTTCTTTCTTGCCATGTCTGCAAGTGCTTCTTTTCTGGAAAGATTAATTCTGCCCTGTCTGTCAATTTCTGTCACTTTTACGATAATTTCATCACCGATCTGGACAACGTCTTCTACACGTTCCACTCTGTGATTATCTAACTGCGAGATATGCACAAGACCGTCCTTGCCGGGAGCAATCTCCACAAATGCGCCGAAATTCATCAGACGGACAACTTTGCCCTTGTAGATTGCACCAACTTCCGGATCATTCACAATGGTCTCGATAATCTGGACTGCCTTTTCTACATTTTCCCTGTCCATGCCACTGATGAACACACTGCCGTCCTCGTTGATGTCAATCTTGACATCACATTCTGCACAGATTTTCTGGATCACTTTACCGCCCTGTCCGATGACATCACGGATTTTGTCAACTGGTACTCTTGTCTGGAGCATCTTCGGTGCGTACTTGCCGACTTCTGCACGAGGTTCCGGGATCGCTTTCAGCATGATTTCATCCAGGATATACAATCTTGCTTTTCTGGTCTTTTCAAATGCCTGTTCAATAATGGCAGGTGTCAGACCATCTACTTTGATGTCCACCTGGATTGCTGTAATGCCCTTGTGTGTACCGCCAACTTTGAAATCCATGTCGCCGAAGAAATCTTCCAGTCCCTGAATGTCCACCATTGTCATGAAGTCATCACTATCCGGGAGTGTAATCAATCCGCAGGAAATACCTGCAACAGGTGCTTTGATCGGTACTCCGGCATCCATCAGCGCCAGTGTAGAACCGCAGATAGATCCCTGGGACGTTGAGCCATTAGAACTCAGTACTTCTGAGACAAGACGCATTGCATAAGGGAATTCTTCCACACTTGGCAGAACCGGAACAAGTGCCTTTTCTGCAAGAGCGCCGTGACCGATTTCACGTCTGCCCGGTCCTCTGGACGGCTTCGTTTCACCGACAGAATAGGACGGAAAATTATACTGGTGCATGTAACGCTTAGATGTTTCTTCGTCAAGTCCGTCAATTTTCTGCGCTTCGCTGACTGGTCCTAACGTCACAATTGTCATGACCTGTGTCTGTCCTCTGGTGAACAATCCGGAGCCGTGCACTCTTGGGAGCATGCCGACTTCTGCGGACAGCGGACGGATTTCGTCAATCCCTCTGCCGTCTACACGCTTGCCGTTGTACAGCCAGTTACGGACAATTTTTTTCTGGAGTTTATATAAACATTCATCCAGTTTTGCAATGGCATCCTCGCCAAACTGTTCGTCAAATGTCTCATGCACTTCATCCACGATCGGTTTTAATCTTGCATCACGGACATTCTTGTCATTTGTGTCCAGAGCTTCCATGACTTTTTCGCCGACAAGTGCTTCTACGGCATCAAACATATCATGCGGAATCTCCTGGGATTCAAACTCGAATTTCGGCTTGCCGATTTCGCTCTGGATCTCAGAAATAAATGCTACCATTTTCTTGATTTCTTCGTGACCAGTCAGGATCGCCTGGAGCATGGTCTTTTCATCTACTTCATTTGCACCGGCTTCGATCATGACAATCTTTTCCGCACTGCCGGCAACAGTCAGATTCAGGTCATTGTGTTCTCTCTGTTCTTTGGTCGGATTCAGGACAATTTCACCGTCCACAAGACCGACACTGATTCCGGCAATGGGTCCGTTCCACGGAATATCAGAAATCGAAATCGCAATGGAAGTGGCAATCATGCCGGCAATTTCCGGGGAGCAATCTGGATCTACTGCGAGAACTGTCATCACAACAGAGACATCATTGCGCATGTCTTTGGGGAATAACGGTCTGATAGGTCTGTCGACCATACGGGATGTTAAAATCGCCTTTTCGGACGGTTTTCCCTCTCGTTTGGAGAAAGAACCCGGAATCTTGCCGACGGAATATAATCTCTCTTCATAATCTACAGACAGGGGGAAGAAATCCACACCCTCTCTTGGCTTGGCACTGGCAGTTACATTTGCCATGACCACTGTTTCACCATAGCGAACCCAACAAGAACCGTTAGACAATTCGCAGGTCTTGCCTGTCTCGACAACAAGCTTTCTGCCTGCATATGTTGTTTCAAATACTCTGTAATTTTCAAACATAGCATTTTCTCACTTTCATCTAAAATTTAAAAAAATTTAATTTTTTGTGTCAGACAGCGTTTTTAGCAAAAAACCCTGTTCCTGTTACACAAAAAATCCACAGGAACACGGTCAGATGCTAACGGTGCGCTGTCAGCACAAATTTACATAATTCACGAAAAACGCACAGAAAGGCAGAAAGATTCCCCCTCTGCCCCTTGTGTATGTGTTTCTTACTTACGGATGCCGAGCTTTGCAATAATTGCACGGTATCTCTCAATGTCCTTCTTCTTGAGATAAGCCAGCAGATTTCTTCTGCGACCGATCATTTTGAGCATACCTCTTCTGGAGTGGTGGTCGTTTTTGTGGACTTTGAGATGTTCTGTCAGGTCGTTGATCCGACGAGTCAGGATGGCAATCTGTACTTCGGGAGAACCTGTGTCCGTTGCATGATTACGGTTTTCCTCGATAACAGCAGTCTTTTCTTCTTTACGCAGCATGATAATTCACCTCTTTAAGATTAATAATACTTGTCCAGAACATAGAAAGAGGCAGGTAAAAAATCCCATTCAGGGCGCAACCCTCAATCCAAGTACATGGAACAGTAATTATTATAG
>CAMWJT010000269.1 GCA_947174625.1 uncultured Ruminococcus sp. | reverse complement strand
ATGTTGAAATTTAGATAATCAATACAAAAATAGAAAAAGCACTTGATTTAGCTTATTAAAAATGTTATAATAAGAAAGAACTTTTTTAATTTCCGGATTCCCGGAATTAAAAATAAAATACAGGAAAGAGAGTGAAAAAGCATGATTTTATCAGGTGCAGAAATCATTGTAGAAACACTGATAGAACAGGGAGCAAAAACCGTTTTCGGCTATCCCGGTGGACAGGTTATCAATCTTTATGATGCCTTGTATGAGTACAGTGACCGAATTGAACACATCCTCACAGCACATGAACAGGGTGCGGCACATGCGGCAGACGGCTACGCAAGGGCAAGCGGTGAAGTCGGCGTTGTGATTGCAACGTCCGGACCGGGTGCGACAAATCTCGTCACAGGTCTTGCGACGGCTTATCTGGATTCTATTCCGGTTGTGGCAATTACCGGAAATGTGCCGAATAGTTTAATCGGCAGGGACAGCTTTCAGGAAGTGGACATTACCGGCGTGACACTGCCGATTACCAAGCATAATTTCTTAGTGAAATCTGTGGATAAATTAGCAGATACCATCCGGGAAGCATTTGCAATTGCAAAATCCGGTCGTCCCGGACCTGTGCTTGTGGATGTTCCGAAAGATGTCCAGATTGCAAAATTTGAATACACAGCATGTCCTGTTGTGGAGAAAAAAGCACAGAAACTGGCAAAAGATGAAAAAATTCTCCGTGCTGTAGAGATGATTAAAAAAGCAGAAAAGCCGTATATCTATTTTGGCGGCGGTGCAGTCACAGCAAATGTTTCAGAAGAACTCTGCGCACTGGCGGACAGGATTGATGCACCGATTGGCTGTACTATGATGGGACTGTCTGCTGTCCCGGTCAGTCATCCCCGGTACTTAGGCATGGAGGGTATGCACGGACATTACGCATCCAGTGTGGCACAGGATGAAGCCGATCTGATTATTACAATCGGCGCAAGATTCAGTGACCGTGCGACCGGAAATGTAGCAAAATATGCAAGAAAAGCACAGATCATCCACATTGATGCGGACGGTGCGGAACTGAACAAAAATGTCAGTGTGGCGCTTGGCATGGAGTGTAATATCAAAGACGCATTACAGAGATTATTAGCAATCGTTCCGGAGAAACAGCATCCGGCATGGGCGGCAAGAATCCGGGAGCTGAAAGCATCAGAATCCGAACAGTTCGAGCGTGTGACGGCAAAAGACCGTATCACACCATATGCGCTGATTCAGGAAGTTGCAAAGCATGCAGAAGCCGATACACCGATTGTGACGGATGTTGGTCAGCATCAGATGTGGGTCGCACAGTATTATCCGTTCCAGAATTCCAGGACGTTTATTTCCAGTGGCGGACTTGGCACAATGGGCTTCGGACTTGGTGCGGCAATCGGATCAGCGAAAGCAACCGGCAAAAGAACAATTCTGTTCACAGGTGACGGCAGTTTCGGCATGAATCTGAATGAACTGGCAACCGTAACGGCAGAAAATATCCCGGTTGTGATCGTCATCATGAATAATCAGGTTCTGGGCATGGTTCGTCAGTGGCAGACGTTATTTTTTGAGAAGCATTATTCTAATACAGATCTGCATACCAGAAAGACAGATTTTGTAAAATTAGCCGATGCGTTCGGCATGAAGGGCTATCGTGTGACGGATCTTGCAGAAATGCCGTCTGTGATTGCACAGGCATTTGCAGAAAATGCGCCGGTTCTGGTGGATGTGGCAATTCATCAGGATGAATTTGTACTTCCGATGCTCCCGCCCGGCGGTTGTATTGAGGATATTATCACAGAAAGGAGCGCTGAATAATGGCAATATCGAATAATAATACAGAACGTTTTGTGATTGCAATTCTGGTGGAAAATCAGCCGGGCATCCTGACCCGTGTGGCAAGCATGTTCAACCGCCGGGGCTTTAATATTGATACGCTCACAGTCAGCGAAACGGAGAATCATGAATATTCCAGAATCACGATTTCTCTGACCGGAGATGACGGCATCTGTCACCAGATTATCAAACAGCTCAAGAAGCTTTACAACGTGAAAGAAGTCAAGGTCATGGAACGTGAGAAAAGCGTTTACCGGGAACTTGCGTTGATTAAATTGCAGAACAAGCCGGAGACCCGGCAGGAGATTCTCTCGGCAGTTGATATTTTCAGATCCAAGATTGTAGATTTTTCTCCCAATACGCTCTGCGTGGAGATTACCGGAGAAACTTCCAAGATTGAGGCATTTATTGCATTGATCAAGCCACTTGGGATTCTGGAAATGTGCCGGACTGGTGTGGTTGCCCTGGAACGTGGATGCAGTTATCTCAACAGTGAAATTGCCTACGGCGGCGATCAGAAATAATTGTCGTGCAGTGCTTGACAAATGGAAAAATTTGTGCTATACTGATTAACAGAGCGTTTCCGGATTTGTATTCTAACAAATCATCAGGAAATCAGCAAAAATAAACAAAAATCAAGAAGGAGTTGTCCATAAATGGCAGAAGCAAAGATTTTTTATCAGCAGGATTGTAATATCCAGAAACTTGACGGCAAGACCGTTGCTATTATCGGGTACGGTTCTCAGGGACATGCACATGCACTGAATCTCAAAGAGAGTGGTGTGAATGTTGTTGTTGGTCTCTATGAGGGCAGTAAAAGCTGGGCAAAGGCAGAATCCCAGGGGCTGAAAGTCCTGACAACGGCAGAAGCTGCAAAAGCTGCGGATGTGATCATGATCCTCATTCCGGATGAAAAGCAGAAAGCTCTCTATGAGTCCGAAATCAAGCCGTATCTGACAGCAGGCAAGACACTTGCTTTCGCTCACGGTTTCAATATCCATTTCGGTTGTATTGTTC
>CAMWJT010000268.1 GCA_947174625.1 uncultured Ruminococcus sp. | reverse complement strand
TTTTATAAAACCCTCAATATAAATTATAATTACTACATTATTTAAAATGTCCTTTCTTTTTTTTGCTATATTTACCCCGAAAATTGTAAAAAAAAAAAAAAAAAAAAACAATGAACAAATTGTGAATATTTTGGGGATTTCTCAATGCAGACATGCAAATGACGACATGCACTGAAAATAAAACCAGATCCCCGGAATCATCCAGGGATCTGGTTTATCATGATAGATAGAAGAATTAATTTTCTCTCTTTCTGGATTTCAGAATCATCACCGTACCGCCGATCATCAGTGCCAGTGCGGAACATTCTGCAACTCTTGCCGGGAGCGTACCTGTTGTGCCGGTTTCGGGAAGATCTTCGGTCGGTTCTTCCGTTGCTTCCGGAGTTGTCTCAGTTGTTGTAACCGGCTCTTCAGTAGTCTCCATTGCAGTTGTTGTTTCAACGGATTCTTCGGTAGTTTCCGTTACGATTGTTTCAACGGGTTCTTCGGTCGTTGCCTGGGTCGTTGTTGTTTCAGCAGGTTCTTCCGTGATCTCTGTTACAGTTGTTGTTTCAACAGGTTCTTCCGTAGTAGTAGTTTCTGTTGCCAGAGAAGTTGTCTCTGTTGTGATTATCATAGAAGTAGTAGTGTAGGATGTTGTCGTGTAGGATGTTGTAGTGTAAGATGTTGTTGTATAGGATGTTGTAGATGTTGTTGTCTCACCGTAGTAAGTCGTTGTTGTCCCATTTGATTCCATCGGCATCGGCATATAAGTAGCTGTCGTTGTTTCATATGTCTCCACCGGTACATAGTAGGACGTTGTTGTATAAGATGTTGTCGTGTAAGTTGTTGTAGATGTCGTTGTAGATGTTGTTGTCTCTCCATAGTAAATCGTTGTTGCCGCCTCTGATTCCACCGGCACAGGCATATAAGTAGCTGTCGTCGTTGTCTCCGGTGTAGTATATGTCATTGCTGCTGTTGTTGTCTCATATATCTCCACCGGATATGTCTCTGTACGGAGTTCTTCCGTTGTTTCCGTTTCCGGCACATAATAAGACGTTGTTGTCATTCCTGTTGTAGTATACGTCATTGCTGTCGTTGTCACATATGTCTCCGGCACATAGTAAGAAGTTGTCTCATATATCTCCACCGGATATGTCTCTGTCCGGAGTGTCTCCGTTGTTACTGTCTCCGGCACATAAGCAGAGGTTGTTGCCATTACCTCTCCTTCACTCCAAATCCTACCATCCACACCATATACAAGATCTTTCTCTGCATAATCTGTACCATTTTTATTTTTCCAAGTATGTGAACTAGCTAGTGTTGGATTGTAGGCATTCACTCCTCTTGAGCGATACCTAATATCAAACATATCACCAGGTTGAACATAGGATGGCAATTTTATCATAATAAGACAAAGTTCTGTTCCAAGAGATTCTTCCTCGTCACCAGACCAGGTCACCCAAGTAATATTTTCATGGTCATAATAGTCCGTTTCATAATCTACCTGAAAATCTAATGACTCACCACCCAAATACCGAGCTTCCTCGGAATCCGTAATGACCCTGAAATCACAGCTGCTATCTACAACAAAACCAAATTCAAATTCACTCAAAGCAGGATGATTATCACTCAATCGTACATAAACTGGTACTTCATAATCATTCCAGAACAGTTCATCCATTGTGAATCTCCTCTGGTCAATAACTACCTCAAAAGTAGTTATTGCTTCCTCATCCGCCGCATTGGCATTCAGCAGGATTGTCCGCTGAATTTCCGCCGGCAGTGTGGGCGTGCCTGCCATGCACAGCAATCCCGCCGTTATGGCGGCAACTGCTCTTTTGATTTTCTTCATTTGATAAAACCCTCCATGTATTCTAAGATTTCAGGTATTTTAAAAAATTCAAAAATACCTGGTGATATTATAGCATAGTTTCACACAGAATTTGTTAATAATCTGTGAATATTTAGCTTTTTTATTGATTTTTTCAAATTTCCGGATATAACGGCGCAAGCCGGATTGATACATTTTCCAATCTATGAATTATCTCAGAAATTTTTGTCTCGTCATCCAGGTGCATCAGATAAATTGTCACACCATTCCTGGACAATGCAACCAGATCCGGCAGAATGTGACCAATATGCAGATGCACATCACTCTTATAATAAGAAATTTCCGTATAGAGATAACTTCCCGGATGCAGGAACGGCAGAAACGGTGCAAGCGTTGCCGTATCTCCGGTATAGATCACATCACATCCCCGGATATGCAGATGCCACCCGAAGCATTTATTTTCCAACTGCATGGCATGTCTGGTCGGGATTGCAGAGACAAGCCACTGAGCATGAAATTGCTCCGCTGTACAGATTTCAAACCATTCCGGCGCACAGCCCTCAATCTGCAACAACAGCAAAAGCAGATCTGATCTGACAGCATCCGACGGCGCAATAATGGTGATCTTACGTTGCAGGACGAACCAGGTATATTGCAACAGCATGCCGATTCCGCCACTGTGATCGCCGTGCGTATGCGTGACGAGAATACAAATTCTCCGGAACGAATCCAGACACATTTTTTTGACTTTCTGGAATGCCGTTGCCGGACAATCCAGTAATACAAAATCCTGATCCTGCGTAAAAAATGCGCAGTTATGCACATCTGCAAAAGCCGAGCCACGTCCTAAAAATTTCAGCATTGTTTTATCTTATCTCCTTTAATTTTAATTTTATAATAAAAAAATGCGCTCGCACCAGCGAAACGCATTTCCAGTCTGAGTGACGGGACTTGAACCCACGGCCTCTACCACCCCAAGGTAGCGCGCTACCAACTGCGCCACACCCAGACAATAAAGGGGTATTGATGGCAATCCATCTTTTATAG
>CAMWJT010000267.1 GCA_947174625.1 uncultured Ruminococcus sp. | reverse complement strand
GATCCTGAGTTGTATCGTCCAGAAAAACAGACAGGATTTTGAAATCTGTCTGCAACGTGCTGACGAACGCTACAAGCATTTAAAATTCAGAAAATTTAGAAAATTTAGAAAGTTTAGAAAGTTTAGAAAGGATGGACAAGCATGATACATGATGTCAAAATTTCCGGCTGTCGTAAAATTCTGTGTCTGATTTTTTCGTTGGTCTCCGGAGCGGCTTTCAGTTATTATATGGGGATTTCTTCAACGAGTATGTTCACGCTGTTTTTTGCGATTCTACTCTATTTCTTCTATGAGAAATCTTCTGCTGTCCGTGATCCTAAACTAACAGCACCATCCATAATTTGCAGTCTGATTCTGACAATTTTCTGCTATCTGGCAAAATATCACTTTGTCATGGAAAGTCCGGAAACGGCTGTTTACAGGACAATTCTCTACATGCTGGGCTTTTTCTGGTTCTTCCTGGCGGTCTGCAAGGTTTTGTATCAGAAAATTTTATCCCTGGATCTGAATGCGTCACGTCCTGCACCGACCCGGAAGAAAAAATTACTTGTCTTTTTTGGTTCTTTTCTGATTCTCATGCTCGCCTGGATTCCCTACTTCCTGTATCTGTTCCCCGGTGATGTCACAGCGGACTCCAATGCGGAAATGCAGCAGGCGGCAGGATTGATGGATTTATCGAATCATCACCCGATTGCACATATGTTCATGATTCAGATTTTTTATCAGCTCGGACAGCTCCTGTTTCATGGAGATGACACACTTTCAGTAGCGACTTACAGCGTTGCACAGATGATTTTATTAGCATCTGCTTTTTCTTATCTGATTCTGACACTTTATGAAACCGGTGTGAAAAAATCTGTCTTTGTGATTGTTCTCCTGTGCTATGCACTCCCCGGTTATCATGGCACTTACAGCGTCACCATGTGGAAAGACATCTGGTTTGGCGGTATTGTCCTGATGCTTGTCGTTACGCTCTGGAGGATTCTTATGAAATACCACACCGGCACAAAGCAGATACCGGTTTATGAACTGGTCATGTTCGGCATTTTCGGTACTGCAACATGTCTGTTCCGGAGCAACGGCTTATATGCCTTTGTTTTCTTAGTATTTTTTATGATTCTTTATTTTCTGCCGAAAAAACAGTTTCAGATCTTACTTGTATCTGTCACGGCATTCGCAGCAGCAATGATTATCAAATCTCCCATTTATAACGCTTTGGGTGTGACACAGCCGGACACGATTGAATCCCTGTCAATCCCGGCACAGCAGATTGCCTGTGCGATCAAAAACGGCACGGAACTCACAGAAGAACAAGAAAATCTATTAAGTCAGGTTGTGGATCTCTCCAGAATCCCGGAACGTTATGCACCACAGATTTCCGATTCGATCAAGAATCTGGTGCGTGAGACGGATCATCAGGAATTGATCGGCAAACACAAATGGGAATTTTTAAAATTATGGATTTCCCTGGGTCTGAAAGATCCGGACAGTTATCTGCAAGCGCATATTAATCAGACTTACGGCTATTGGTATCCAGATGTACAGTACTGGGTCTATGCCGGAGAATTCCGGACGGATGGCTTTGCACTGCACAAAGAAAGCAAATTACCGGAAGAAGCAGGCGAATCCCTGAACAAATGGCGGTATTCGTATCGTTCGCATTATTATTGGGGACTATTCTGGAGCATCGGACTGACAACCTGGATTGCAATCTTCATGGCAGGTGCGGTCTATGCTAAGAAAAATAAATCGTTTTTATTGTTGTATGCACCGTTTGCCGGTGTCTTTCTGACGTTGCTGATTGCAACACCGGTTTTCGCAGAATTCCGTTACTATTACAGTGCATTCACGACACTCCCGGCATTGTTCCTGATACCCCTGCTAAACGAATCGTATTTCTGTCCGGAAGCAATGCAAGAAAAAATGCAAGAAAAAATTCAGGAGAAAATCCAGGATGCAAGTTGATCTGATCCGGCATGGTGCAACTGCCGGGAATCTGCAAAAGCGTTATATCGGCATCACGGACGAAGATCTGTGTGCGCAGGGCATTGCGGATCTTGAAAAAATAAAGCCGTTCCTGCAACGGCGATCGCTGTTAATTGCAAGTCCGTTAATCCGGTGCATCCGGACGGCTGAAATTTTATATCCCGGACAAGAAATCATGATTTGCAGAGATTTCCGGGAGTGTGATTTTGGTGATTTTGAGAATCACAATTATCAGGAATTGTCCGGCAATCCGGCTTATCAGAATTGGATTGACAGCAACGGAACGGCTTGCTTTCCGCATGGCGAATCGCCGGAAGCATTCAAGCGCAGAACTGTCCGGGCATTTGCAGAATTGATACAGCATCATCCGGGGCATGATCTTGCGATTGTTGCACATGGCGGGACGATTATGGCAATCCTGGAGAAATTCGCTGTCCCAAAGAAAAATTATTATGACTATCAGATCCCGAATGCTTACGGCTATAAAACAGAGTTTCAGGAAAAGCAATTGCACATCTTGACAAAAATCATGCCGGAAAGTGCAATAAACTGCTGATTTTGTATAATTCCGGAAAAATTGCGGAAAGCTCTTGCAATTTTCCGGAATTTCTGTTATAATGATCTTATGCTAGCATATTTTTTGAAAATTCAATAAAAGCAGTCGGTGCGATTTCACATAATTTTATTAATTATAATAATTATTATAATATTATAATTATGTGAAAAGTTAAAAGGGAAACAGTTGCAAATACTGTGCGAACTCGTCACTGTGATCGGGGAATGAAACGGCTTTTTTGCGTGTCACTGGTAATTTTTACTGGGAAGACCTGCCGTTTTGTGAAGATCCGTCAGCCAGGAGACCTGCCGTAACTGCTGGTACAGAAA
>CAMWJT010000266.1 GCA_947174625.1 uncultured Ruminococcus sp. | reverse complement strand
CTTCCTTACTTATTACTTAAAAATTCTTAACTATTATAGCATAATTTGCAAAGCTTGTCAAGAATTTTGTAAATTTAAAAAATTCTGTTCCGATAAGCTCTCCAGTTCTCCCGCACCCAACCGGGAACGCTCAGATCTGTAAAAACTTCATCCGGTTGCTTGCTCCCCGGAAATGCAACCAACTCCAGATAACGAAATACCTGCTCGGATTCTTTTGTCAGAATCCCGAATACTTCCTGATTTAATTCATAACTCTCATATAATGGTCGGAATCTCTCTTCATATACGGAAGTCCTGTTAATCAGACATAATTTCTGCACAAGCCGTAACGTCCTGTTCTGGATTTCAAGGACACGTTCTTTGGACATGCCGGATTGTTCTGCAATTTCTTCCGGTGTCATGCCATTCATGCGTTGCTGTAATACCTGGATATGCTGTTGCTTCTGGTCTGTATTGTCTGCCAGGAATTTCAGGACGGGCGGATATTTCAGTGTATAAAATCCGTCACGGCTTTCCATCAATCTATCTGCACGGAGCATCTCCCGGAGCATCCCCATCAGGATTTCACGATCTAAAGACCGTGGCAGACTATCCGCAAGCATATTGACGGAAAGTCCCGACATCTGACGTTTTCTCAATAATCCTTTGATTTGTTTATCCAGTTGCATCTGTACATGCGGTTCACGATACCATGCTGAAAAACAAGTATTTTTTTCCGTCTTTTCCGGTCGGATTGCCCGTAAATAAGATTTCAACCGGAGCTGACGGCTCTCAGAAACGCCAATCTGTTCCAGATCTTTTAAAAACATCTCCAGTAAGACCTCAAATTCTTCCGAAACAGGCTGTATCTGATTTTGATTTTGATTCTGATTTTGCTTCTGTAACTGCCGGACATGCAGAATCTCCCGGAGTGTCTTGGCATCCATTTCCGGAATAGATTCCAGTGCTTCTCTGGATGTTTCCAGCAATTCCAGAGAATCATGAATCTCAATTTTTTGCAGATAATGCAATGCTGTCAGTGACAGGGGAAGTTCTGCAATGGGAACGGTTTCGGGATTTTCCGGATTTTCTGTAACATCAGAATTTCTTCCGGATTCTGTGCTGATTCTTTCGTCCCAATTTTCATCAGAAACAGAGGGGATCTCCGGCAAAAGCAAATTTTCTTCCGGATTTCCGGAAGGCTCTGAAAATTCCGGACAAAATGCAGAATTACCCGGCATGCTTAAAAAATCCAGGTCAGACAGATCTGAAACAGACGGAATTTCCGGAAGGATTTCCTGTGCTGCCGCTTGCAGATCCTGTAAATTTTCAGATACAGAGAAATTTTCCGGTTTTTCGGGGATTATCAGTTCTTTCTCCTGGTTGTTCTGATTAACTCCAGGATTTTTTTGCGAATTTTCCAGATTTTGAGAAAGATTCAGAAAATCAGAAATATCCGGCAAATTTTCAGCATCCTCATCAAAATCAGAATTCAAATCCGGATCATGATCCAGAAAAGAGGGAATTTCCGGGAGTTGTTCTGTGTCAGATTCTTCCGGATTGTCAAAATCTGGAATTTCTGATTGTTGTACTGGTGAAGATTCTTCGTTGATATAATCGGAAATTTCCGACAGTTTCCGAAATGTATGAAAAGAATTCAGAGAATTCAAAGAGTCCGGAGATTCCAGAGAATCTCTGGAAAAATTGCGGATTGTCTGCGTGACTGCCGTAGCCACATCCAGCGTATCGAGACCCAGAAAACTGGGAATCTCCAGAATTGCTTCCGGCTCTGTGTTTTCAGATTCCGGAAAACTGAAATTTTCGGGAGAATCCTCCGGGAGAGCTGTCAGGTCATCCATATTGGAAATAGACGGCACAACAGGCAGATCATTTTCTATATTGTCCAGGGCAATAGGTTTCTTTTTTTCAATCATGATTCTGAAAAATCTCCTTAATAAAATAAAAACAATACGGATCTGATTTTAAAAATTTTTAAAAAAATTTAAAATTCTTTACTTATTATAACATAAATTTCAGAATCCGTCAATGATTTCCGGCAATTTTCACAAAAAAAACAGCAAAAAGCCGGGAGCGTGCCGGCTTTTGCTGAAAATTGATTTCATTCATTTACGCTTTAATGCTGATTCTTGCCCCTGCCGGAACGGATTTCGTAATGAAAGCATTTCCGCCGATTACGGCATTTTCTCCGACGATAGTTTCACCGCCCAGAATGGATGCACCGGAATAAATCGTTACATTGTCTTCAATCGTGGGATGACGTTTGGTATTCTTGAGACTCTGACCGCCACGGGTGGAGAGCGCTCCAAGCGTCACACCCTGATAGATCTTCACATGACTGCCGATAATGGTTGTTTCACCAATGACGATGCCGGTTCCGTGATCGATAAAGAAATACTCACCGATCTGTGCGCCCGGATGAATGTCAATCCCTGTCTTGCTGTGTGCATACTCCGTCATAATCCGGGGAATCATGGGAACGCCCAATAAATAAAATTCATGTGCAATCCGGTTGACCATGATAGCAAACAAGCCAGGATAAGAATAAATAATCTCCGTCTTATTGTAGCAGGCAGGATCGCCGTCAAAAGTCGCCTGGACATCCGTTTCAATATATGCCCGGATTTTCGGGATCTGATTCAGGAATGCAAATGTCAGTTCTTCGGCTTTTTCCTGGATAACAGCTTCTTCCGCAGTTTCATAATCCGGTTCATAGCGCAGGACGATTGAAATCTGTTTAATCAGCTTATAAATCACATCTTCCAGAAGCATGGACGCATGATTCCTGACAGTGTAGATCATGTATCTAATACACAACTTACGCTACAGACGACTTAATAGGTGTAGATCTAGGTGGTCGCAGTATCATTAAAAAA
>CAMWJT010000265.1 GCA_947174625.1 uncultured Ruminococcus sp. | reverse complement strand
GCACCGATCATTCCAAAAAGAGATTCGGATGAAGAAAACGTTCACAAAAGACGTTATGGATTCATCAAATGGCTCTTCGAGGATAAATATGATTTTGATATTTAATCTATTAAAACATAGTAAAATCCGGCAGAAGTGATGATACTTCTGCCGGATTTCTTATCTTTCATTCTTCTTGCAGTGGGAGCAAGTCTTGCCGTTCACGCTGATGGAGAAATATTCTGTGTCTGGTTCTGAAGCTGATTCAAACTGTACCGTTACTGAAAACTTATTTCATAAAGCCACTTTTTATGATGAAAAGATGCATTGTCCATAACAATTGTCATACCTTTTTCAAGGCATGGCAATAGACACTTTTCAAACCACATTTCGAAAAGTGTTGCGTTCATTGTTCCGCTGTATTGCATTGGTGCAATTATTTTGTGATTGCGTTTAGCAGCAACGATACTTGTCCTCTGAAACTTTTTTCCTGCTATTTTATCATAAGCTTTCTGTCCATGTAGTGCCTATCCATATTCACGGTAAAGGTATGAATTTATGCCTGTTTCATCAACATATGCAATCTTTTCTTTCGGAATATCTTTCATCTCTTCAATATACTTTTCTACTTTTTCACTGTCTTGTTCTTCATAGCATAATGTCTTTTTTTTCGTGTGATTCCAAGTCTCCTGTATGCCTGACTGATTGCCTGATTACAACAGCCCAACACAGCAGAAACCTCTTTTTGTGTATCATCAGGGTGTTCTGCTGCATATGCTTTCAGCTTTTCCGGATCTATTTTTTTAAAACTCCTGTTAAGAGGTTTATTTGATAAATCATCTGTTTCTTCCTATGAAATTCCAGTCTTTTTATATGCTGTTGCTTCTCTTAAATCTTTACTTTTACTCATATTTTTTATTATACCATATTTTTATTCTGTTGTCAAATAGGATAACTATATTTTTTAAAAAGTTGATGAAAAGTTGATAATTGTATGGTATAATATTACTGAGGTGAACAGACAATGTACAAAATACTTGTGGCAGATGATGAACCGGATGTTCTCAGTCTGCTGAAGGATTACTTTGAAATCAATGGCTATGAAGTGATTACGGCTGAAAACGGTAAAATTGTACTTGAAAAAATCAGGCTGAATCCTGATATAATTCTGCTTGATATAAATATGCCTGATATAGACGGTATTTCGGTATGCAGGGAAATACGTGACTATGTTTTGTGTCCGATCCTGTTTCTGACGGCAAGAGTGGAAGACTGCGATAAAATCAAGGGATTTGCTTCCGGTGGGGATGATTATATCATCAAACCTTTTTCCATTGACGAACTGGGCGCAAGAGTGATGGCACATCTCCGCCGGGAACATCGTGCGGAATCTGTTTCAAACGTGCGGTTCTTTGGCAAAATCTGTATTGATTATTCTGCGAAAACAGTCTCTGTAAAGGGCATCCGGATTAAATTAGCCAAAAAAGAATTTGAAATTATAGAGCTTCTTTCGGTGAATGCAGGACAGGTATTTGATAAAGAAAGAATTTATGAAAAAATATGGGGATATGATGCCGAGGGAAATGCCAGTGTTGTGACCGAACATATCCGCAGAATCCGTGCCAAATTAGAAGAGGAAGCAGATCACATCCGAACAGTCTGGGGAATTGGGTACAAATGGGAAAAATAAATTCAAGAATCCTCTCTTTGAAATGGAGCTTTTTTATCTATCTGCCGGTCTGTTTTTTGATTGCTTTTTCTGGTGCTATGGCAATCGGGATTTTTACCAATCATTTGCAGGACTGGTATAAGAATTTGCAGTCGGACTCTGTTGTTCTTTCAGAGATAGATCGTTATGAATATCAAATCAGAGTGGATGAATCTGAAACGATGTATATGGAGCGTGTGCCGAATTATGAAAAAATTTTTCCAGAAAAAAAACAGCAGTATCTGTATTTCATCATCAGCAATGCACAGGTTATCTTCATTCCGTTATGGGTGATTGGTTGTGTTGCCCTGACAGGGATTATTTTTTATCAGCGGGAATTAAAAAAGCCGATTGGTATTTTATTGGACGCATCCCGGAAAATTTCCGAGAACCAGCTTGACTTTGAGATTGTCTACAAGAAACGGAATGAATTAGGACAGCTCTGCAAGGCATTTGACGACATGCGCCGGACACTGGATGAAAACAACCGGGAGCTGTGGCGTTCCCTGGAGGAACGGAAACGGCTCAATTCCGCATTTTCTCATGATCTGCGGACACCTCTGACAGTTCTTAAGGGTTACAATGATTTCCTGGAAAAGTATGCCGGACAGCTTCCGGAGCAGAAAACGGCTGAAATTCTCTCTAAAATGAATCGTCAGATCCATCGTCTTGAAAATTATACAGATAAGATGAGTGCTGTGCAGAAATTAGAAGACATTCAGCCGGATGTGACAGAAATACAGATTGACAGGCTGAAAGAAGATTTTTTAGAAAACGGGGCATATATCTGTAAAAACAAAAAATTTGCACTGCATTTTAAAAACGATAGAAATGATAAAAATTTTATATGGATAGATACAGAACTTGTGATGGAAGTCTATGAAAATATCCTGGCAAATGCGGAAAGATACGCAGAAAATCAGATTTCCGCAGATATTTGTATCACAGAAGATTTTCTGAAACTGGAAATTCATGACGATGGCAACGGATTTTCAGACAAAGCCTTACAGCTTGCAAAAGAACCTTTTTATCGGGATGAAAAAGAACAGAACAGTTTGCATTTTGGTCTGGGACTGTATATCTGCCGTATAATATGCGAAAAATGCGGAGGAAGTGTTGATATATCCAATACGGGAACGGGTGGAAAAGATACAGCAAAATTTTTTTTAAAAAAAATATTAAAAATTGATTAAAAG
>CAMWJT010000264.1 GCA_947174625.1 uncultured Ruminococcus sp. | reverse complement strand
CTCCGGCTCACTGCGAGTCAATTTCATAGAATATTCCTCCATGTTATAAATTAATAATAAATAGATATGCACCTGCAAATGCAAATTGCATATTTTTATGATAACACACAAAAAGGATTCTGTCAAGTGTTACAAAAAAAGAAAACAGCAAAAGATCCCTGTCTTGCATGAAAACAGGGATCTTTTCTTATTTTTTATTTTTTATCAGAAAATCAGAAACAAAGGACTGAATTTTGTAAGATAATAAAATCCATTTCTTGGTTTGGGATTGTCAGATGCTTTCTGCTCTGTCATACGCATGACTTTATACCATATCTGTTCATCAAATAACGCTGTGCGGTTCAAAATTTCATTCTCAGCATCACATAGAAACAACTGTACAATGGGCGTGTAATCTGAATATCGTTTCAAATACGCATCCCCTGTTTGAATATCTTCTGCGATTTTATCGCCCTCGAAATAAATATTGGATGTCACAAGTCTCATTCCTGTACTTAAATGATAGATGTCTGCCAGTTTTTCGGGAAACCGGAGAAATACAACTGCATCCATCTCATCAGAATATGCCGAGATAATCAATGGACTGACAGATACAACAATCGCAGGCTGTGTGTCACCATTAAGTAAATACTGATTGATTCTCCGGAACTGCTTGTTGTAATAGAATTTTTTCAAAGATGACAGATGCAGAATATCATCCCGGAGCTGTGCAAATTTATGTTCTGACAGACAGACTTCCCCTGGATTCGATGCGAAAGAATTGTGATCAACATAATTTTCCATAATTTACAACCTCACTTTTAAATTTTCCATGCTATTCTCTATTGTAACTTAAAACGCTTCTCATTGTTTTAATTTTGTTTTCATAAGGCAGAGATCATAAATATTAATTTTTCCGTCCTGGTTAAAATCCGCCGCTTTCCAGTAAGTCAGCATGCCTTTGGAATGCAGCCAATCTTGTAGCATGATCAAATCTCTCTGGTTGAATCTCCCATCCAGATTGACATCGCCCATCTGATAGAAAACATCTTCCTCTTCTGAGACAAGGGGCTTCCATAACTGTGTAAGCCAATCTGTTCTGTCTTTGGTGAACTTTCTCAGGAACTCGACACATTCTGTATAATTGTCCCCGTGTTTCGGTCCAAAGACCTTGAAACCAGCTCCGCCGTACATATGCCATCTGGCATTATTCATATCCGCTGAGGGCGTAATTTCATCACCAATTCTGGTCAGAATTGCACCGCCATCCTGTTCCGTGTCCGTCAAGGCACACAGATAGGGATAAAAATCCTCAAAATAAATCTCTGCCGTGCGCTTCACAATATCGCCACGCTTGTAAAGCGTTCCGATCCAACTGACACCACTCGTGGGGGAATCTTTTCCGAGTTCCGAATTATAACCGCTGATTGGAAAGAATGCCGCAAATAAGTTATGACTGTCCCAGGAATATCCTACATCGCCGTCCCAGTTGCCCCGGACAGCAGAATAATTATAATAAGCAAAATCAAAATCCCAGACCGGAGAACAGTGTAATTTTCCGTCACCAGAAGAATCCCTGTCTTTCCACAAAAAGAAACTTTCATGATAACTATCTGTATCCATAGAAATTTCTTCGATCAGATAGCCTTTAATCAGGGAATCCAGATCGATATATTCTGTGTAGTGCTTCCCCAGCGCATTACAGCCATCCGGAGAATAAATTGCATCTTCCATTTCCTGGACATAATTTTTAATATATTCTACCTGCTGTTGCGTGGCGTATTCCGGGGATTTGATTTCAAACGCCTGTCCTCTGGTCGTGACAAACCCGCTTTTCGCTCCTGGATACCGGATATTCATTTTAAATTCCAGTAAGTAACCGCCTGTTATGTCTTCCGGATTATTGGGAATATCATAATATTTATAACTATCCTGGACATAATCTCGAATTCCGGCATTGACGGACTTGCGTTCATATTCTTTTAATTCTTTTTCGTTCAGAAGTTCTGTTTCTTCGTCCAGTTCATGAATATTCACACGGTTCTTCTGGATCTGGACACGTTCACTTAACTGATATGTCCCACGGTAGGAACCGTCTGCATAGAGATCCACAAACACGGAATCCATCACATAATCCATGCCGGCGGCACGGCTGATTTCAAATGTCATTTTATTTCTTAACATGGAGTGATCCAGATAATTTCCCAGTAAAGCCCATTTTTTCGCTTTGCCCATGCCGTACAGATTGGCTTTCTGGGGAAGATTGATATTATATGGCTTTTTCCGGCTGTAATCCCAGGAAGAATTGCCATGGCTCTTGAGTTTTCCAATTTCTCCCTGATATTCAATCCCACCATTATAATTTAACATCAATGTAGACCCGGTTTCAACAATCCCCCTGTTGGAATCCAGCGCATCCAGTCCGCCGTGACTGGTCGTCAGATAGATACATCCTAAGTTTGACTGCATCACCCGGAGCGTTCCGCAGTCAATTTCATCCGCAGTGACATGGAATTCGTCTGCTTCACCCAGGACAGATGTCATCTTACCGGACTGGATTGCCTGATCATCCAGAGCAATTGTCATATCATCATCCCCGGCACAACAGGTAATAACTAACTTTTCCCGGTCAGCCGTTGCCGGTAAAAAGATATAATGACAATTTTCCCATTCGCTGTACCACCAGTCTGTATAATCCAGATCTGTTTCTATGCCCGGTGACAGATTTTCCACCCGGAAAGATGTAATCGGCGTATCCTGATAAGACATTTCCTGGTCTGTGAGATCCGAAGCATCAGATTCTTCCGCAAAGACCTGGGATTTTGGCGAAAACAGACAAGCCGGAACGGAAAGCAGTCCACACAGAAACACAGCCGAAATTTTTTTGATATTAAATTTCATAAGTGCAAAC
>CAMWJT010000263.1 GCA_947174625.1 uncultured Ruminococcus sp. | reverse complement strand
TGGGTGTTTTCTATGAGGGTGCTGTAAATTCACTTCTCACTCCTGAACTTGATGCCGCTGTAAGAGCAGAGAATCTTGACCTCGTTGACAGACCAAACGTTGAAATCACTTCAATTGACAAGGAAAACGGCGTTGAGCTTAAGGCTGTATGTGTTACAAAGCCTGTAATCGAAATTTCTGATTACAAGGGTATCAAGGCTGCAAAGGTTGTCAAGGAAATCACTGATGATGACGTTAATCAGCAGATTGAAATAATCAGAAAGAAGAATGCACGTATTGTTTCTGTTGAAGACAGACCTGCACAGCTTAATGATGAAGTTATCATTGATTTTGAGGGATTTTTCGGCGACGAAGCATTCGAGGGCGGCAAGGGTGAAGACCACCCGCTTAAACTGGGCAGCGGTCAGTTTATTCCCGGATTTGAAGATCAGATTGTCGGCAAGAATATCAATGAAGAATTTGATGTGAATGTCACATTTCCGGAAAATTATCAGATGGAAGAATTTGCTGGAAAAGAAGCTGTATTCAAATGCAAATTGAATGGCATTACCGTAGAGGAACTGCCGGAAGCAGATGATGAATTTATCCAGGATTCCACAGAATTCGAGACATTGGATGCTTACAAGGAAGATACCAGAAAAAATCTGGAGCAGAATGCTGTCCGGGATGCAGACATTGCTTTTGACAATGCAATTATGGACGCATTGATTCAGAAAGTAGATACACCAGTTCCGAACTGCATGTATGAACATAGAATTGATGAATTAGTCAGAAATTTTGAACAGGTTCTCAGTCAGCAGGGCATGAGCATTGAATTATATCTCCAGTATACTGGCATGGATATGAATGATTTCCGTGATGCAAACCGTGACCGTGCAGAGAATGAAGTCAAGCTCCGTCTTGCACTGGAAAAGATTGCAGATCTGGAAAATATTCAGGTTTCTGAAGAAGAAATCAACGAGAGTCTCAAACCGATTGCAGAAGCAAACGGCATGACCATTGATGTTGTAAAGCGTCGTCTGCCGATGGCGGACTTTGTCACGGATCTGCGTGTGACAAAGGCATTGGAACTTGTCAAGGCAAATGCAGATATGTCTGTAGATTCTGTTGCAGAAGAAAATACTGCACAGGAAGAGGCATAATTATTTCATACAAGATCCGGTACGGGCGGGCGGTTCGTCTGCCCGTATCTATAATATATAAATGCGAAAGGATGAATTGCATATGAATTTCATGAATACTTCTATGCCCTATGTCGTAGAACAGACAAGCCGGGGAGAGAGATCCTATGATATTTTTTCCCGTCTGTTGAATGATCGGATTATCATGCTTTGCGATCAGGTCAGCGACACAACAGCAAGTTTAGTTGTGGCACAATTGCTGTATCTGGAAAGCCAGGATACAGAGAAAGATATTTCTCTGTATATCAACAGTCCCGGCGGTTCGATCACAGCCGGCATGGCAATTTATGATACGATGCAATATATTAAATGCGATGTGTCCACCATCTGCATGGGTATGGCGGCTTCTATGGGTGCATTCCTGCTGACAGCCGGTGCAAAGGGAAAACGTTTTGCGCTCCCGAACAGTGAAATTCTGATTCATCAGCCGTTGATTTCCGGCGGTCTGTCCGGTCAGTGTACGGATATTAAAATTCATTCTGATCATCTGGTAAGAACTCGTCAGAAAATGAATGAAATGCTTGCAAAGCATACGGGACAGCCCCTGGAAGTGATTGAGCGTGACACGGAACGTGATAATTATATGACAGCAGAACAGGCACAGGCTTATGGTCTGATTGACAAAGTAATTGCGACCAGAGAATAAAGATCATACGATGTCAGATAAAAATTTTCAAGAAAAAATCTGCAATTTCTGCGGTCTGACAGAATATGAAGTCGATTGCATGTTTTCATCCGGCATATCTAAAAGTCATATCTGTGATGAATGTGTCCGCTTTTGTTATGAGATATTGTCACATGAACCAGAAAGCATGCAGGAAGAGCAGGAAGAGAAAGAAGAAAGTGATTGCTAACAGAGAATAATACGCAGGAAAGAGGTGAGCGCTGCTGCTGAAACAGTCCGGCAGCAGCCGTAGTATGTCAAATAAAAATCCCCATAAAATCTGCAATTTCTGCGGTAAAGCAGAAAATGAAGTCATGAGCATGTTTTCATCCGGCGTGTATCATATCTGTGATGAATGTGTCTGCACTTGTCATAATATGATTTTCGGACCTTCGACAATGTTGTTGCATGAAAAAGCATATATGCAGGAGGAAGAGCAAGCGCAAGAGCAGGCAAAAAAGAAAAAAGATGCTTTCCAGTTGCTCAAACCTGTAGAGATCAAGCAAATTTTAGATCAATATGTTGTCGGGCAGGAAGATGCCAAAATTTCATTGGCTGTTTCTGTGTATAATCATTATAAGCGAATTATGAGCCAGTCTGATTCTAATTCTAATTCTGATGTAGAACTCCAGAAAAGTAATGTCCTGCTGCTTGGTCCGACCGGTGTCGGCAAGACATTGCTGGCACAGACGCTTGCGAAGATTCTTTCTGTGCCGTTTGCCATTGCAGATGCTACGACCATTACAGAAGCCGGTTATGTCGGTGATGATGTGGAAAATGTTCTGCTTCGTTTGATTCAGGCGGCGGATTTTGATATTGAGGCAGCCGAGCATGGCATTATTTATATTGATGAAATTGATAAAATTGCAAGAAAATCCGAAAATACTTCGTTGACAAGAGACGTTTCCGGCGAGGGTGTACAGCAATCGTTACTCAAGATTATTGAAGGGACAGTTGCGGATGTACCACCACAGGGCGGCAGAAAACATCCCAATCAGGAATGTTTGCAGATCAATACGAAAAATATTCTGTTTATCTGCGGCGGCGCATTT
>CAMWJT010000262.1 GCA_947174625.1 uncultured Ruminococcus sp. | reverse complement strand
ACATAGTATCGTGTAAAAGTAAAGAGCTTTTCAGAAAAAAATCAGAATTTTTTATAAATTATTCAGCAATCTCTGCAAGTACATCCTGCAAAGCTTCCAGTCCTTCACAAGTTTTAATAGAAAACGGAATTTTGTGAATGTCCTCAAAACAAGGGATTTCCTGTGCAAATGCCGCCATGCGTTCCATTCTTTGTGTCTTATTTAATTTATCTGATTTTGTAAACACAAGAATCAACGGAATTTCCGCATCAATTAATAAATTCATCATGGCAAGGTCATCCTGAGACGGTGCATGCCGCATATCCAGGAGCTGTACAACAAGCTGTAAATCCCTGTCAGCAGAAAGATAATCCGCAATTAATTGTTCCAGTCGCAGTTGCTCGGATTTGGACGTTTTTGCATAGCCATAGCCGGGCAGATCCACAAAATAGAAACATTCGTCGACCAGATAAAAATTAATTGTCGCCGTCTTCCCCGGCACGGCGCTGACCCGTGCCAGGGATTTACGATTTACCAGTTTATTAATCAGAGAAGATTTGCCGACATTGGAACGTCCCACAAAAGCAACTTCCATGCGTTCCGGCGTAGGAAACTGGCTTGCTTTGCCGTAAGAACCTGTAAACGTCGTATTCTGAAACTGAATCATTTTTTGAAACCTCCAGTTTATACAGGAACAATCTGCTGCTCTGAAATTTCTGGGATTTCAGCATGCTTTTTCTTTTTGCCCTTTTTCTTTCCGCTGGATTTTTCTGCCGGCTTTTTCAATGCAACGGCAAAAACTTCTGACAAATTCTGTACCGGAATAAATTCAATCTGATTTTTTACAATTTCATCAATTTCTTCCAGGTCTGCTTGATTTTCCGCCGGAATGACAACAGTCCGGATGCCTGCTTTATAAGCCGCCATAGATTTTTCACGCAGTCCGCCAATCGGCATCACTTTACCATGAAGCGTAATTTCACCGGTCATTGCCACATCCGCCCGGACGGGAATCCCAGACAATGCAGAGATCAAAGCCGTTGCCATCGTCACACCGGCAGAAGGACCATCTTTCGGAACAGCGCCTTCGGGTGCATGGATATGCAGATCTTTTTTCTGGTAGAAATCTTCTGAAATGCCATATTCTTTTGCAATACTTCTTGCATAGCTGACTGCAATTCTTGCACTCTCCTGCATCACATCACCAAGCGAGCCGGTAATCTCAATTACACCTTTGCCGTTCAGAACAATCGCTTCCAACGGCATGAGTACACCACCCACGGAAGTCCATGCCAGTCCATTGACAAGCCCGACAGCATCCTGTTGATTCTGTGCATCCGGCAAATATTTTGCAGTACCTAAGTAGGATTTTACATCTTTTGCTTTTACAGAGATATGCTTTGCATCGCCAACCGCAATTGTCTTTGCCGCTTTCCGGCAGACAGTCCCGATGGTACGTTCCAGATGCCGGACACCGGCTTCTTTGGTATACGCATCAATCATTGCATAAATCGCATCATCCGTGATCTGACACTGTGCAGACTTCATGCCATGCGCTTTGATCTGTTTTTGTACCAGATGCTGTTTTGCAATCCGGAATTTTTCTTCTCTGGTATAACTTGCAATTTCAATGACTTCCATCCGGTCAAGCAATGGCTCCGGAATTGTATCCAGTGTATTCGCCGTTGCCAAGAATAATACTTGACTCAGATCAAACGGCAATTCTACATAATGATCCCGGAACGCAGAATTCTGCTCACTGTCAAGCACTTCCAGCATTGCCGCTGAGGGATCGCCTTTGTAATCATTGCCCATCTTATCCAGTTCATCCAGTAAAATCAGGGGATTTCTTGTGCCTGCCTGGTTTAACGCTGCGATAATTCTGCCTGGCATAGCACCGATATACGTTTTTCTATGTCCCCGGATGTCCGCTTCATCCCGGATACCGCCGAGCGATACACGCACGAACTTTCTGCCGACAGCATCCGCAATGGAACGACCGATCGAAGATTTTCCGACACCGGGCGGTCCGACCAGACAGAGAATCTGTCCTTTCAGCTCCGGATTCAGCACACGGACTGCCAAACTTTCCACAATTCTTTCTTTGACTTTCTGCAAGCCATAATGATCCTGATCTAATTTTTCCTGCACGGCTTTCAGATCCAGATTTTCTTTGGTGAGCGTATTCCAGGGTAATTCCAGACAAGTGTCCAGATAACTGGAGATCACATAAGCTTCCTGGGAAGATGGCGGCATCTGTCGCAGTCTGCTTGCTTCTTTCAGGAGTTTCTTTTCATGTTCCTCCGGCAGATGCAATGCACGGATTTTTTCCTGATAAGAATCTGCATCTTCCATTTCTTCGCCGGTTTCTTCTCTTAACTGTTCTGAAATCACACGAAGCTGTTCACGGAGAAAATATTCTTTCTGTCCCTGGTCAATTCGTTCCTGTGTCTTGTCATGAATTTCTTTTTCCCGTTCCAGCACAAGTGTTTCCTGCACCAGAATCTGATGCAGCAGTTCCATTCTGGAATAAAAAGTGTTTTCTTCCAGGATTTTCTGCTTGGCTTTAAAATCCAGCATTGTACGAAATAAAATTCTTTCGTATAAAGCAACCGGATCTTCCTGACACATCACATCAATAAATAATTCTCTGGGGAGCTGCGGAATAAAATCGCTATAACGATCATAAGCACTCTTGATTGCACGCATCAGCGCCCGCATTTCCGTTTTATCATAGATTTCCTGTTTTCTTTCCGGAATACGTCGGATCTCTGCCATGCGTACTTCTTTTCCGGATAATTTTTCCACAGACCGGATTTTTGCACGATAAGAACATGTCACAAGAATCCGGATGCCATCTTCTTGTCGAACCGTCTGGTTGAGTTCTGCCACAACACCTGTTTCATACAGATCCTTTTGAGACGGATGTTCCTCAAGAACATCT
>CAMWJT010000261.1 GCA_947174625.1 uncultured Ruminococcus sp. | reverse complement strand
GTCCCCAGCTGCAGACTGCTGTCACACGTCCAGTAGATTGTGGATTTGTGTTCCAGTCCATTGCCGCCTGGAAGATTGCTTTATATTTGTCTGCCTGATCCTGCCAGGAATATTTTCCGCTTTCTACGGAAATATCAAGCTCTGTTACCTGTACATCACAACCGATTGACAAATATTTACGCATGGCTTCAATATAAGAATCCGTCCCGGCAAAGCCTGTTGCATTGGCAGGAATATGCGATTGCATACCAACACCGTCAAGCAGATTTTTCTCATAGAGAGATTTGCACATGCTGTAAATTGCATCACGCTTGTGATCCCAATACTCATTATAATCATTATAGTACAGATCACAGCCGGCAGGTGCATATTTTCTTGCATACGTAAATGCTTTTTCTACGAAGCTGTTATCTCCGTAAACCTGAACCCAGCCGGACTTGCCACCCTCTGCATAGTTGTCGCCCGGTTCTCTTGCACCGCCGAAATTCGCCGTCCTGTTAGCATCATCACTGATACACTCATTGCAGACATCATACGCATATAAATCCAAACCCGGATACTGTGTCTGGATTGCCGCAAACATATTCTTGATGTAACTTTCCATTCGGGCATCCATAGTTGCAGTACTTACCCATGCGCCGTTGGCATCATAATTTTCCTTGAAGAACCAGACAGGTGTCTGACTATGCCATACAAACGTATGTCCACGCATAGCAATATTATTATTGACACAGAAATCCATAATGGCAGCCGCAGAATTCAAAGAAACTGCAATATTTGTCCCGTTGCACTGAGACTGCACAAGCGTTGCATCCGGTTTTAACTCGTTCTCACACTCGATACTGTTAAAGTCTTTGATCATGTTCGCAGTGATCGCAGAATTCTGTACCGTACCGCCGTTCAGGATGTTACCCACTCTGAAATAATTGGCAAATTCGTCTTTCAGACCTTTTTCAGAAGTTGCCGCATGTGCTGTGATTCCGGCAGATTTTGAAGTAACAGAAACGTTATCAAATGCAAAATCATTGGTTGTCTCTGTTGTAATTGTCAATCTGAATTCATAACTATTTTCAGGAGCTGTATAGTTCCCGGTTAATTTCGTCCATTGACCCGGCTTCACTTTCTGTGTTGCAATTTCTGCAATTGTCTCTGCGCCGGTGTCCTGGTCGATACAGAGCAAGGACAGATGGAAAATTTCCTCTGTTTCACTGCACACCTGCATAGAATATGTGTATTCTGTCCCGCCGGTCAGATAAAATCCCTTTGCGGAACTTGCACCATCCTGTGCAGATGTTCTGCCAGTCACAGTCATGCCACGGGTATTCTGATAGCCTGCCTGATTTTCAGCTGTCAGTCTGACAGCATCCGTATTGCCATACCAGCCATCATAGTTCTGTTCAAAATCATTATATACCAGTTCTTCTGCATGGACTGCGCAATCAGGAAAAACGGCAGTCGTCCCGAAACAGCATAACAATGCTGTCAATGCAGAAACTAATTTTTTTACTTGCATTTCAAGAATCCTCCTCATGTGAAAAATAATAGCAAGAATATCAATTCATATTATCTTCATTTTATCATAAAAAATTTTTCTTGTATTGCATAATTGTCACACTTTTTTCATTTTTGTCATATAAAATTATATGAAATTATATTATATTTTTTCACGGTACTCTTTCGGTGTAATGCCTGTCACTTGTTTGAATACCCGACAAAAATGACTCTGAGAAGAAAATCCAAGATAATTGCTGATCGCTACCAGACTTTTTTCAGTCTGATATAATAATTCCTGCGCTTCCTGGATTTTTTTTAATTGAATAAAGTCAGACAGATTCATACCTGTCTGCTTTTTGAATTCCGTGGAGACTGCACCCCGGCTTTTTCCAAAATATTCCGCAATGTCCGAAGTCTTGATTGCCTCAGAAATATGATTCCGGATATATTTTGCAATTTCCGTGACAAACTTGGAATTATTTTTGTTATAAGCATGTAATTTCTGCACTCTGTCTGCATAATCCAGAACCATATGATATTGCAGATTCTTGATTCTGTCAATATGATTCAGGGATTCGCATTTCTGGATATACACTTCCTCAAGAGAAAATACTTCATCCACATCCAGACCAGCATCAATGGCGGCTCTTGCGACGACGGTTTCCAGTCGGATAAAAAAATTTTTCTGGTGTCGGATCAGATGTGGTGCAAGATTCCCCGAACTCACAGCCGGGATTTTGATTGCACCGTCAATCAGCCCGGCGACATCCCCGTTCATAATTTTTTTCATCATATCTTTTTCAATCGAAAATGTTCTGGCATGATTGTTATAAAATTCAGGCATATCCGTTGAAATTTCATTTTCTTTGATGCCCGAAGAAATATGCTTTTGTTCCTCTGATCTGATCCGGATATCTGAAATATCATACATGCTTTTATTCACTGTAAAATTATATAAAATAATTGCCTGTAGCAATGTATCCAGATGAATCCCGGATAATGCCTTGATCTCCGAAACAAAAAGTGCAAGCTGATCCGGCGGTATTTCAAGCAGAAATCCTAGTTTTTTTAATTTACTGTCGGGTAATTTCAATTCACTGACAGGGCCTGCAATAAATTGATAAGATTTATAATTGACAATTCCGTAATACCAGGAATCCTGATAAACATAATAACTGACTTCTTCTGTTTTTTGCAGGATTTCTTTTTCACAGAGTATGACCGGATCAATTTCGATATTCACTGGTGTATAAAAATAAATTTTCTCTTTCTGGTCATACAGCCGGACGGGCATCCCGAACATATTCGCAAATTGACGGCTAAAATATACCAATTCTTCTTGTGTCATAGTATCTCCCCTGACGTTCAGTTTATTTTTAAAATTATAGCATAATTTTTTTTAAAAGTCAATTGCATTTTTATGATATTTACACAAATTAATTTTAAAAATAGGCT